>JALGVA010000138.1 GCA_029820295.1 Candidatus Zipacnadia bacterium | reverse complement strand
TGTACCACGCCTGTGGCATGTCCCTCTCGGAAAGGAATCTCTTGGCCTCGTCCATGAGCTGACCTCCAGTGTACGTGTTGTACGCCCAGGTCTCTCCGCGAGGGGTGACCACACGCGTGCACGACGCCACCGGCAGGTGGCGCGCACGCACGTGCCCGCGTCGAGTGGTTGCCCGTGTCGGGCGGTCATGCGGCGGTGAACATTTCGCCACACGCGCGCGGCCACCTCCCCCGGCCGTCGGCGCCGCCGAACTTGCCGCCCGCCCCCGGCTGTGCTATCTTCAGCGATCAGAGGAGGACTAACCCGATGCGGACCGTCTCGATCGCCATCCTGTGCATCAGCGCGCTTCCCGTCCTGTTCGGATGCCCCGGCCCTCCGCGGGCTGTGCGCCGGGTTCCGGCGGATGCCCCTGGAGCGCCCGTGGCCGGGTGGCCGCGCAGCTTCGTGGACGACCTCGGCGTCGAGGTGACGCTTTCCGCGCCGCCCATGCGCATCGTCAGCCTGGCGCCGGGCTTCACGGAGACGCTCTTCGCCATCGGCGCCGGCGACCGCGTCGTCGGGCGCACCGATTTCTGCGACGCCCCCCCCGCAGCCCTGGCGATTGAGTCGGTCGGCGGGCTGGTGACGCCCAGCATCGAGAAGATCGTGAGCCTCGAGCCGGACCTGGTGCTGGTGATCCGGGGGACGCCCGCGGACGTCGTGGATGCTCTACGGCGCGCCGGCCTGCCGGTCATCGCTCGCGACATGCACACCCTCTCCGACGTGCTGGCAGGCATTCGCGACGTCGGCCGCTACCTGGGGATGGAATCAGAGGCCGACGCGCTGGGCGATGAGCTGGAGGCGCGGCGGGCCGCCGTGGTGCAGCAGACCGAGAGCCTGTTCGCGGCGCGCGCGCGGCCCGAGGTGCTGCTACTGGTCTCGATTAAGCCCATCTTCGCGGCGGGCGAGCAGTCGTTCGCCGGAGACATCATCGCCCTTGCCGGGGGGGAGAACGCCGCGGGCGGGCCTGAGCTGGCGGACGCCGGTCCGTGGCCGCAGCTCGGCCTGGAAGCCATCATCGACCGCGACCCGGACATCCTGGTTCTCGCCTGGGAGCATCATCACGCCGGCGAGGCGCTGAGCGCCGACGAACTCGCCGAGACACCGGGCTGGCGCGAGCTGTCCGCCGTGCGGAACGGGCAGGTCTACGAGGTCGATCCCGACCCGCTGTCGCGCGCGGGCCCGCGGGTCGTGGACGCCCTGGAGCAGCTCGCGCGGATCATCGCCACCTGGGCGCGGAGGGATGCCGGCGATGCCTGAGGTGGCCCTGGAGGCCCGCGGCCTGCACTGCGGCTACGACGGCCGCCTCGTGCTGTCGGGCGTGGATCTCGCGCTGGCGCACGGGGAGTTCGCCGGCCTCATCGGCCCGAACGGGTCGGGGAAGACCACGCTGGTGCGCGCGCTGGCCGGGCGTCTTCCGGCGCAGAGCGGAGAGGTCCTGCTCGACGGCGCGCCCATGGCGGCGATGGCCCGGCGCGAGGTCGCGCGGCGGCTCGCTGTCGTCCCGCAGATCTCGACGCCGCCCTTCGAGTTCACCGTGCGCGAGGTCGTGGCCATGGGCCGCACGCCGCACCTGGGCCGCCTGCAGGCCGAGCGCGCTGAGGACCGCGAGGCGGTCGCCCGCGCCCTGGCGCTGACGGACGTGGCGGCGCTGGCGAACCGACCGGTGACCGAACTGTCGGGCGGCGAGTACCAGCGGGTGGTCATCGCGCGGGCGCTGACACAGGAGGCGCCGGTGATGCTGCTCGACGAGCCGGTGTCGCACCTCGACATCGGCCACCAGGTCGAGATCCTCGAGCTGCTCGTCCGCCTCAACCGCGACGAGGGCCGCACTATCCTCGCGGTCTCGCACGACCTGAATCTGGCCGCGCGCTACTGCGACCGGCTGATCGCGCTCGAGCAGGGCCGCGTGGTCGCGAGCGGCGCCCCGGAGGAGATCATCACCGATGCGCTGATCGAGCGCCTCTACGACTGCGCGGTCCTCATCGACGCCGGGCCCACCGGGCGCCCGCGCGTCACACTGCTGGGGGGCGACGCACGGTGAGGCGTCCGGCGGTGGTGGGCGTGGTGCTGCTGGCGGCACTGGCCGTGACGGCTGCGCTGTCGTTGTCGCTGGGCGCCGCGGACCTGTCACCTCATGCGGCCGCGCTGTCCGTGCTCAGCCGCGTGCCGGGCCTCGGGGGCCTCGAGCCGGGGCTGTCGAGCGCTCAGCAGACCATCGTCTTCGAGCTGCGCCTGCCGCGGCTGGCGCTGGCGCTGCTGGTGGGCGGCGCGCTGGCCATCGCCGGGGTGGTCATGCAGGCGTTCTTCCAGAACCCGATGGCGGCGCCGTCGATCATCGGCGTGTCGGCGGGGGCATCCTTGGGCGCGACCGTGGCCGTGGTCAGCGGCGTGAGCATCGGCGTGGCGGGGCTGGGTGCAGTGCCGCCGGCGGCCTTCGTGGGGGCGCTGCTGGCGACCGGCATCGTCTACGTGCTCTCGCGCCGCGGCGGCGGCACGCCGGTGGGCGTGCTGCTGCTGACCGGCATCGCCATGGGCTCGCTGCTGTCGGCGGCGGCCGCGCTGGTGCTGGTGACCGGCCAGGACCCCACCCGCCGCGACCTCGACCAGGTCGTCTACTGGATGCTCGGCTCGGTCGCCGGCCGCACCTGGGGCCACGTCCTGCTGCTGCTGCTCTACGCGGGCGTCGCGGGCGCGCTCACCATGCTGTTCGCGCGCGAATTGAACGTGCTGTCACTCGGCGACGACACCGCACATTACCTGGGCCTGAATGTCGAGCAGGTGCGCCTGACCGTGCTGGCGCTGGCCTCGCTGCTGACCGCCGCCGCGGTCGCGGTCAGCGGCGTCATCGGCTTCGTTGGGCTGATCGTGCCGCACCTGATGCGCATCGTCGCGGGCCCTGACCACCGCGTGCTCATCCCGGCGGCGGGAGTCGCCGGAGGGGTGCTGCTGGCGATGGCTGATGTGCTGGCGCGACTGATCGCGGCCCCGGCGGAGGTCCCGGTGGGCATCATCACGTCCCTGCTGGGCGCACCGTTCTTCCTCTACCTGCTGCATCGGCGGCGCGAGTATGGCATGTAGGCTTGCGCGCTGCGGGGCCAGTCGCGAAGATCGTGGAATCCTCCGGCGCCCCCGGGCGTCACTGGCTGCGAGCATCGGGCATTCATGAATGACACCCTTGTCGCGCAGGCGGTCAGGGCGGCGCAGGCAGGCGATCAGAGGGCCTTCGAAACCCTCTTCCGCACCCACCGGGACGGGGTGTACTCCCTGGTGCTGCACTTCATGCGCGATCCCGAACTCGCCGCCGATGTCACGCAGGACGCCTTTGTGCGCGCGTGGGAGCAGCTTCCGAAGTTGCGTGAACCCGAGGCCTTCGGCGGCTGGCTGCGCTCGATGGCGATGAACCTGGTGCGCGATCACTACCGGCGTGCGCGCGACACCCAGCCGCTCGACGAGGGCGCGCCGTTCGCCGGCGACGGTCCCGATCCGCCGGCTGTCGCCGAGCAGTCCGAGCATGGCCGAGCGGTGCGCGAGGCGGTGCTGGCGCTGCCCGAGCATCAGCGCACAGTGGTCGCCATGCACCACCTGGAGGGCATTGCGGTGAACGACATCGTGGACGCGCTGGGCATACCGAAGGGCACCGTGGTCTCGCGCCTGGCGCGCGGCCGCGCGGCCCTGCGGCGCCGGCTGGCGCCGTACATCGACGGGTCGGGGGGAGATGAGCGATGAACTGCGCACAGGTGCGAGATAGCCTGGCGGAGTACCAGCTCGGCGGCCTGAGCGCGGAGGAGCGGCGCGGGGTCGCGCAGCACCTGGAAGACTGCGCCGACTGCCGGGCGGAGCTGGCTGCGCTTGAGCGCCTGGACGAGCTGCTCACGCCTGCTGAGCGCGTGCGCGCGCCCGCCGACATGTGGTCACGCATCCAGCCGCGTCTGCGCCGGCGACGCGCGCCGTGGTGGCAGGGGCTGCTCGCGAGTCCGCGCCCGGCCATCGCGGCCGCGGCGGCAATGCTGCTGGCCGTCGCGGGCATCTGGCTGACGACCCGCGGGCCGGCGACGACTATCGAGACGGAGGCGCTGGCGTCCGGCTACCAGGAGCAGCAGATCGTCGCCCAGTGGTCGTCGCCGCTGGCCGACGATGCCGCGCTGGGCCTGATGTTCGCGAGCCTCAACGGGGACGTGGTCGAACCGTGATGCGGCGCTGGTGGACCGTGCCGGTCACGCTCTGCGCATTGGCGGTGCTCGCCATGGCCGTCGTGGCCGCACTGCGCGCGGGCGGCCTGGTGGCGCTGCCGGGCGACGTGCCCGTCGAGGCCCGCGAGCTGGTAGAGCGTACCGCCGCGGCATTAGACACGGTCGCGGTCAGGGGCACGGTCGTCACGCGGGCGCTGACTCCCCACGGCCTGGTCACGACGCGGGCGGAGGTGCACCGCGGCGACGGCCGGGTGGTCGTGCGCTACCTCGCCGGGCCGGCTCAGGGCACGACCATCTATCGCGACGGCGATGCAGTGTGGGCGCGCGGCCCTCGCGGCGGACTGCGCCGCCAGGCGCAGCTCGGCGATGGCTGGTCGGCGGAGCTGCTCGAGCGCAACTGGCAGTTCACCATCGTCGGGCGCAGGCGCGTAGCAGCCCGTCCCACGATTGTCTTCTCCGGCCGCGGCCCGGGCGGATCACTCACGGTCGCTGCGGACCGCGCGACCTGGTTCCCCCTGAGCCTCGAGCGCCGTGACTCCGCGGGCGAGACCATCACCGCCACGACGTGGCAGATCGCGGACTTCTCCGTCGCGCCACCACCGCCGCCCGAACCGCCGCCTGCCGGCCATGGCCCGCCGCGCGGCGAACGCAGGCGGATCGCGCTCGCCGACCTGCAGGAAGCCTTTGAGGCCGGCGCGCACGACTTCACGCTGCTGGAGCCGACCTGGCTACCGCCCGGCTTCGAGCTGGAGGGCTGGTACCTGCACGAGGGCCCCGGCGGCGTCATGGTCGAGGCGCGCTGCACCGACGGCCTGCGCGCGCTGCTCGTGCTCCAGCGCAGTGCGGCCGCCCCCGAGCCCCCGGGCGGGGGGCCGGCGCATCGCCCCGGCGGGCGCGGCATGGGACGGGGCGGCGGCGCGATGCGCGGTCAGGCAGGGATGGGCTATGCCCCTATGATGCACCTGCGCGGCGCGGGAGGGCACGCCGTGCGTCGTGTCATCGGCGACACGGCGGCGACCGTCATCGGCCCCATCCGCGCCGAGGACCTCGAGCGCGTGGCCAACGACCTGCAGCCCTCGTCCTGACCCCCCGCGACTTTCTTCCGGCGAGATGGAATCGGCGACACCCCCGCAGCGTCTCTACCCACGAAGACCAACCACAGTGGAGGTGGAGAGCATGAAGAAGCTGGCGACAATAGCCGTGATCGTGGCGCTGACCGCAGCCGTAGCAGTCGTCTGGGCGCAGGCTCCGCAGGCCGGTCCGCCGGCCGGGGTGCAGGCCGGACACGGGCCGTACGGGCAGCACATGCGCGGCCCGGGCGGGCCGGGTGGCGGGATGATGCTGCTGATGCGGGGCACCGTCGAGGCCAACGCCGAGTCGAAGGCCGTGTGGGATCGCATCACCGACCTGCAGATGCAGGTGCGGGCGACGCAGTGGGAGCTGTTCACGCTCAAGAGCGAGGGCGCCGATGAGGAGCAGCTTCGGACCAAGGTGGAGGAGCTGCGGGCGCTTCAGGAGCAGATCCGCGCCGCGCACGAGGAGTTCCAGCAGTTCGTGACGCCGCCTGAGGGCTTCGGCCCGGGCCAGGGCATGGGCGCGGGCGCCGGGATGGGGCCTCGCGACGGGACCGGCCGCGGAGCCCAGGGCGGCGGCCAGGGTCTGCACCGCGGAGCCTGTGACGGCGAGTGCAACTGCCCTCACGAGCAGGAAGCGTAACAGCGAGCCGTGACCGTCCGACAGGCCGCGGGCAGCGCCGCCCGCGGCCTGTCCGTCTATGTGCCCACTACGCCCGCTCGCGCAACCACGCCAGCGCGGTCGTAATCACTCGCGGCCCGATGGCCCGATAGTCCGCGATCTCCAGCACCTGCTGGCCGATGCGCTGGTAGCTCGTCTCGATGGTGACACACGGGGTGTTGTCGAGGTAATCCCACACCCACGATCCGAGCGTCGCCAGGGCGTTCCAGCGGCTGGAGTAACGCGTCTCGCGCTTGAACGACTCGGGCTCCAGCTCCGGGAAGTGAGGCGCAAACAGCTCAGCGAAGGCGCGCGCGGCGTCCTGCTGCGCCTGCGGGCGCTGCTCGCGCGGCAGTTGCAGGTAGATGTCGCCCGTGCAGTGGCCCGGCGCGTGCAGGTCGATGACCAGCCGCGGCGCGGTGCGGTCGGCGAAGCGCTGCAGGTCGCGCTGCAGGGCGTGCACCGCCGGCCGCATGGCCATGGGCTCCCACGCGCGGTTGAAGTCCCACGGCAGCGCATCCTTGCCGTAGTTGCCATTCACCACGCCGTCAAGGTCCACGAAGGGCGCCACCCACACGTCCAGCGACCGCGCTATCTCGCGCGCCCGGGCATCGTCACTCGCCAGGTGGCGCAGCAGGCCATCGAGTATCCACGAGCCCGGTGTCTCGCCGGCGTGCTGGCGGGCCATGAGATAGACCCCCGGGCGGGGCGCCGCGGCATCGACCCCGGTGAGACGCAGGCGCTCCAGCGTCCGGCCCTCGGCGGTGATGCCGATCGGGCTGCGCTCCCACGCACCGTGCAGCTCCGCCAGCGTGGCGTCCAGGTGCGCGGGACCGTAGGGGTAGCAGAGCGCGGCGGCCACGGCGTCGGCGCCCCCGGCATGGGCGAAGTGCACCTGCCGGCGGCCGTCGGGAAGCTCCACCACCGCGGCCGTTTCGGCGCGCACCCACGGGCCGCCGTCCGCGCGCAGCACCGGCCGCGCCCCGGGCAGCTCATCGCGGCTGCCCAGCGTGATGTCCGCGATCTCCCACACGAAGCTGACCGGGGCGCCGCTCAGCCCGCTCACCTGCACGTGGAACCACAGCGGCTGCGGGCTGGTGCGCGGCTCGGACGCGAAGGCCACGCGCCAGCCGTCGCCCTCCCGCTCCACCGCCAGGATCGCTCCGTTCCCACTGACCTCGCCCGGCCCTGCCTGCGGCGTGTGCGCCATCTGCCTGCCCCCGATCACTGTGCATCGGTGGCGCTATCGCGCCCCGAACTCGTTGCTCAGCGCGACCTTCTGCAGCATGACGGCCGACCCTTCCGGCCAGACCACCGTGATCGTGTGCTCCCCGGCGTCGAGCGCGAACTCGGCGTCGCCATCGCCATCCTGCACGGTAACCCAGGCCCACCGTGCGTCCTGCGCCACCGGAACCTCCCATGCCGGCCCGCCGTCGAGCGCCACGCTGACGCTTCCGGCAGCGTCGGGCGACTTCACCCGCAGCATCAGGCGGTAGGTGTCGGCCGCAGCCACGTCCAGCGCCAGCTCCGCGGAGCCCGCCGCGCCGCCCTCGCTGGCCAGCACGTCCCAGCCGTCGAGGATGCCCTCAGGGGTGAGCGTTACCCCGCCCGCCGGCCGGGCATCGTCGGCGACCGCCGACGGGTAGAGGTAGGTCTCCCGTGCGGGCGTGTCTGCCGACACGATGCTGACGTCGTCGAGATACATGCGCACGGTCTGCGGGTCCTTCGTCCCGGTGTTGACCGCGATGTAGGCCGCGTCGGTGCCGTCAGGGACGGTGAATTCCCCCTGCAGAAGCTGCCAGGTGCCCGATTGCGCGAGGTCGTACGCGTTCGTCTGGAACGACTGTTGCGTGACGCCGTTGCTGCGCACCGACACGCGCGCGCTGGGCGCGGGCGCGTCTTCGCCGATCTCGTCCACGCGCAGCCACAACTGCACGCGGTAGCTCTCGCCGGGCTGCAGCGACATGATCTCCCACGGCGGTCCGCATGAGTAGCGCGTGACGAAGTACTCGTTCTGGTTCGCGATCTCGCCGGTCGCCATCGCCGCGCCGGTGCCGCTGTGCACGACCTCCTGCGTGTGCGCCAGCGACAGCCCGGGGCGCACCGTCCAGCCGCCCAGGCCCTCCTCGAAGTCAGGGTTGGGCACGATCCCCGGCAGCGGCCGGCGCGCCGGGTCGTGCGCGGCCTCCATCATCTCGGCGACCATCTCATCGAGCGTCGGTCCGGGGAACTTCGAGATCTCGTAGATGGCCATCGGTGCCGCGCACGTCGAGTAGCCGATGCTCTTGCCCCCCGAGCTGCCGCTGAAGGCCACGAAGCCACGGACGAACTGGTCGCGCGTGATCTCCATCAGCCGCCGGTCACGCGAGTAGTTGGCCGCGAACGCCAGCCCGTTGCCCATGATCATCGCCGCCGACGATGAGCAGCTTGTGTTCGGGCACGAGGTGTAGCGGAAGCCATGCTCCTGCGGCTCGTACATGGTGTTCACGCAGAAGTTGGCGATCTTCACGATGCGCTCGGCGATCTCTGGATCGCCCGTCGCCTCGTAGTAGTACTTCAGCGCGGTCATCAGCACGCCCGCCATGAAGCCGGCCTCGCCGTAGTGATGCGGGTCGCAGCCGCAGTGCCCGCCGCCCAGCTCGTGCACCCACAGCCCGGCGTCAGGATCGGCGCGGTTCTGCACCTCGCGGTAGATCATGCGCATGGCGTTGAGGTAGTAGTCGTCGTAGGTCGCGAAGTAGGTGGACATGGCGATGATGCCCATCCAGCCGGGTACGCGCGCGTTGCCGTAGGCGAAGTCGGTGATGTTGGGGCCGGCGACCCAGTCGGCGAGCTGCATGGCGCTGCGATGGACCTGCTCGTCGCCGGTAAGCAGCCAGTACTCGAGGTTGCCCTGGTTCCACATGTGCCCGCGGTTCTCGCAGTAGCCCTGGGCGTAGATGGACATGTTCATGTAGTCGTACGGATAGTAGCCGCCGGTGTGACCCATGCAGTGCACCCACGCCTGCCCGACGCGCCGCGGCCCGCCCGGCCCGGCCTGCTGCCCGGCGGCATAGTGCACCACGTCGATGTCGGCGTTGTGACGCGCGGAGGTCTCGCCGGCGTAGAAGAAGCGCGGATCGGCGGTGCGGAAGTACTGGGTGAACAGCGAGTGCTGCATGTCGTACTCGATGTTGCCCCAGTTGTTGCCGCGCTCGCCCCACCAGTCGCCGAAGTTCATCAGCCCGTACCAGTGCTCGCGCTCGCGCAGCCGCAGGTGCGCGTCGAGCAGCTCAGAGAGCTGCTCGTCATACGCGGTGAATTCCCGGCCCGGCACGCCAACGATGTTCCCCAATGCCCCGGAGGACGTGTACCACGCCACCGGCGCGCTCACCACCAGCGGCTGGTTGACCCGCGCCATGACCTGCTCGGGCGCGGCCGCGTCGCTGGGGCCGATCAGCAGCTCATGGCGCTTCTCGAGGCCCGCCCGAAAGGCGTAATTGCCATCGCGCAGGTAGTAGTAGAGGATGTGTTCGTCCGGGCGATTGGTGTAGCGGTCTGATGGTGTAATGCGCGGGTAGAGCCCGACCACCAGCGCGCCGTCCTCACGCGCCAGGCTCTTCGGCCAGTTCTGCCAGAAGTCGCGCACCGCGACCGTCAGCGCGCCCATGGTCGCCAGGCCGGGAGCGCGTCCGCCGCTGCGGTCGCCCAGCTCGTACGCGTCGTCGAAGTGCTGGAACAGCCGCTCACCCGCGCTGATCGTGGCGGTGCGGCCGTCCTCCAGCGCCAGCGTTGCCTCGTCACCATCGACCGGGAAGACCAGGTCCAGGGCCGCGAATGACTTCATCTCGTCGCCGTAGCCCATGTCGGCGCTGACGACGTCGTGGCGCAGGATGTGATCCACGCGCACGAACGGGTCGCCGACGTGCAGGTAGTAGCGCAGCGCGAAGCCGAAGTACGGCTCGCCCGCGGCGTTGACGTGGTGGCCCTCGACCAGGATCACCGCGCGGTGGAAGCTCTCCTCTTCGACGGTCACGCTCTCGGCGCGGCCAACGTAGACCGTGCCATCTACCGCCGTCAGACGCGAGACCGGCAGCGGGCACAACTCGCCATCTGGCCCGGTGAGCGTCCCCTCGCCCGTGGAGCGCTCGATGGCCAGGTGAACGGCGCCGGTGTCGATCTCGATGGTGTCACCGCTCTGACGCACCAGCCCGAGGCGATCGGAAGCGATCGGCTGCACGTTCGTCCCCAGCGCAAGCGTCAGTGTCTTCGTCTCGTTCGGCTGCAGGCGTACGCGGCTCTGGATCAGCAGCCACTTGATGGTGCCGTCCGGCCAGCGCACCAGAGCGCGCGTCGAGACCGGCATGGACGGCCTACCGTCCTCCAGCCTGACCAGGGACGGATTGCCCAGCGCCCCTTGCGGCAGCGGGATGCCGAAGACCACCGGCTCATCGCGCGCGACGCCAGCGCTGTCGGCGACGGTCAGTGGCACATCGACGCGCTCGACATTGCCGCGCGGGAAGGGCTCGGGCGGCGCGACCTCGATCACGTCCGAGGCGACCTCCTGCCCGTCGGCCACGACGCTCACGCGCACGAACCGCGCCTGGTCGGCAGGCACGTCGGGGATGTCGAAGCGATGGTTGCGAAAGGGCTCGGCCTCGGCCCCAAGGGCGATCGGGCAGGAGGCGTCCTCACCGAAGCCGGCGCTCGCCACCGCCGGGATGGGCGTGGTGAAGCGCACCTCGATGGTGTACGCCTGCCCGTCCTCGTGCAGGCGCGGCTTCGCGCTCAGGTCGTCGATGCGCAGGCCGTCCTGAGCCAGTGCGGCGCACGACGCGGTCAGCAGGGCAAGCAGAACGGCCAGATGATGATGCAGCATGATGGCACGCTCCTCGCGGAGGCGATGAATGCAGGCGTGGGTTCGACCGCTGGTCGGCATTTCCCTCCCCCCGGCCGGCGCACAGGAAGGGGGCGGCGGCATGCCGAGGGAATAGGCGCTCATCAGCAGAATAGAGGTCGCGTGGCCCGCGAAGTCGCGCAATCATGCGAACCTTGTTCGACATGCAGGAAAGGTGACGCTCATGGCGGACGTCATGGGACGAATCAAGCAGCGCGTGGCCGGGCTGGGGGCGCGCATCGCGTTGCCCGAAGCCGATGACGAGCGGATGATCCTCGCGATGAAGGACATCATGGCCGAAGGGCTGGCGCACGTGGTGCTCGTCGGCGACCCCGACGCCATCGCGGCGCTGGCCGCGGAACACGGCGTGCCGCTCGATGACGTGGAGATCGTCGATGTCAACGATGAGGCCATCCGGCGGCGCTGCGCGGACCTCTACCTCGAGCGCCGGCGCGACCGCGGCGCGACCGAGGAGGAGGCCTGGGAATGCATGGCCGACCCGCTCTACGTGGCGGCCGCCATGGTCAGCGCGCATGACGTGGACGGCATGGTCGCCGGCGCGGTGAACTCCACGCCCAACGTGCTGCGCGCCTCCCTGCGTTGCATCGGCTGCGCGGCCGACGTGGACACGGTGTCAAGCTGCTTCATCATGACCACGCGGGTGCCGCAGTTCGGCGTCGGCGGCGCGCTTATCTACGCCGACTGTGGCGTGGTGCCCCAGCCCAACGAGGACCAGCTCGCCGACATCGCCATCAGCGCCGCCGAGAGCTGTGAGGCCTACCTGGAGGTCGAGCCGCGCGTGGCCATGCTGTCGTTCTCGACCCACGGCAGCGCGGATCACCCCGACGCCACCAAGGTGCTTGGCGCGCTGCGCATGATCCAGCGGCGCGCGCCCGACCTGCTGGTCGATGGCGAGCTGCAGGTGGACGCCGCGCTGGTGCCAGACGTGGCCGCCCGCAAGGCGCCCGAGAGCCCCATCGAGGGGCGCGCCAACGTGCTCATCTTCCCGGACCTGGACGCCGGCAACATCGGCTACAAGCTCACGCAGTGGATGGGAGGCGCGGGGGCCTTCGGGCCGCTGCTGCAGGGCCTGGCGCGCCCGGCCATGGACCTGTCGCGCGCCGCCACTGTCGATGACATCGTGAACGTCACCGCCGTATGCGCGCTGCGCGCCGGCCTCGCCGACGGCACCATCGAGCACACGCGCTGAGCGGAGGAGCGACGCCATGACCCTGCGACTGATCAGCTACCGCGAGAACGCCGGCGCGCCCGTGCGTGTCGGGGCACTCGTTGACGACCGGCCCTACGATGTGATCGCCGCCATCGAGGCGGCGGGCACCGCCGCGCCCGAGTGCGAGTGCTTCTGCTCGGTTGCGGACCTCCTGGCCTGCGAGGACTGCCTGGCCTCGGCCCGGGTGGCACTCGAGGAGGTGGACGAATCGGCGGCGCTGGAGGGCATCGAGATCCTCGCGCCCATCCCCTCACCGCCCAAGCTCTTCTGCCTGGCCACGAACTTCATGTCGCACATGCAGGAGAGCATCTCCCGGCATCTCCAGGGCGGACAGCAGCAGCGTGAGCTGGACACCCCGCGCGTGTTC
>JALGVA010000137.1 GCA_029820295.1 Candidatus Zipacnadia bacterium | reverse complement strand
ACCCGGTAGACGCCGTTGCGGTTGGGCGCGCGCCGGTCCTCGACGAAGGCGCGCGTGGCCGGTCGGTCCAGGCGCACCTCGTACGCATGTCCGCGGTAGGTCACGCGCAGGCCGGACTCGTCCACCTCGATGGCGGAGGTCGCCTCGCCGTCGGTCTCGATGGCCGGGACCTGCAGCCGCACGCGCTGCGCGCCGGGCACGTGCGCCTCGTAGCGCAGGCCGTCACGGGAGAGGTGGCAGCTCTCGCGCACGAGGGCCTGCGGCGCGCCGATGTCCCCCGAGTACTCCACCTCCACCGTCACCGCGTCCGCCCGCTCGTCGGCGGTGACGCGCACCTCGTAGTCATCATCGCGCGATGCCTCGGCCAGCCAGCGCCGGCCCTCCCCCACCGGCCAGCCCGGCCCGAGGGCCACGCGCCGGGCGGCGGGTGTCAGCGGCATGCGGTACTTGGGCTGCGGGTCGATGGGCATGTTCAGCGCCAGCTCTACCGGCACGCCCGTGCGGTGGATGCGCCCCAGGCCGGTGGCGTCGTAGCCCGGCTGCCCGCGCGTGTCGATCTCGATGTGATAGCCGCCCGCGGTCGCGAACACGCGGAAGAACGCATCCGGCAGGTGCAGAGCGTATCCGCCGAGGTCTGCCGGCATCGGTCGCGGCTCGATCGCCCCATCCGCCAGGTACCACGCGCCCGCGAACAGGTTCGCGGCCAGCAGGCCGTAGCCGCTGTGCGCGTTCTGCCCGGCGCCGAAGCCGTCCTGGCCGAAGAAGGGCTCGTCCGCCATCAGATTCTTGGTGACCGCGTAGGGCTCGCGCAGCAGCCAGCGCGACGCCGCCTGCGCGCCCGCCAGCGCCATGCGCCGCAGCGCTCCCGCCAGCCGCAGGTCGCCGCGCGCCGCCTCCTGCCGCGCCTGCCACTCGGCGAGGTAGGCGAGCATCGCCTCCTGCATGTGGTACTGCGCGCTGCGCCCGCCGAAGGGCACGATGCCGGTCGGCGAGACCATCAGCAGCGTCGCCAGTGCGCCGGTGCGCAGCGTCTCCCGCGCCCATCTCGCGAACCGCCCCGCGTATCCGTGCTCGAGCATCATGACGAGGCACTGCCGCACCGTCAGGTCGTAGGTCACCGGGTCGCCGGGGTCGCGGTACATGCCGTGCGCGGTCCACTGCCCCATCTCGCCTTCGAGCGTGGCGTCGATCCAGTCAACGCGCCGGGAGAGGCCGTGCTCGATGCGCATGGCCTCCGCCGCGGTGGCGTAGAACCACCAGTTGACGTGCCCGTGGTAGACCTGCTCGGGCTCCCACCAGGAGAGCTGCTCGCGCCAGGCCGCGAGACGTTCGGCGCTCACCCGCCCCGGCGCCGCCGCGTAGAGCACCATCATGTCCTTGAGGTTGAAGTTGGCGCAGGGCCAGCTCTCCCCCGCCTCGAGGCTGCGGGCGAGCTGTGCCAGGCACCACTCCATCGCGCGGGCGCCCGACTCGAGCAGGTCCTCGCAGCGCCCGACGGCAAGCAGGCGCCCGACCGCGGCGCAGTAGCGTGCGGTCGCGGTCACCGACTCGACGCCCGGCACATTGTGCGGGTCGCCGATCATGCCGTGCTCGCACTGCCACGCGCTCGCCTGGCGCGTCACGTTCTCGGCCATCGTGAGGTAGATCTCGCGCGGCGGCGAGGCCACCTCGACGCCGTCGCCCCGTGCCAGCACCGCCCGCACCGCATGCTCCAGCTCTCGCGCCGTCTCGCTCATGGACACGCTCCCGCCGCCGCCCTGGGCCACGCCCTCTCCCTTCGCCCGTCACGCGCGTCCGCCCTCCGCGGTTGAACCGCCCGCCCGCGCGGAGTACAATGACAGGCGTATTACCACCATGCTGCGGGGGAGTGCGCTGATGCCGGTCTTTGCGTACCAGGCGCGTGACGCCGCCGGGGCGCGGCGCGAGGGGACGATCGAGGCCGCAAGCAGCGCGGCCGCCGCGGTGGCGCTGCGCGAGCAGGGCCTCTATCCCGTGCGCATCCGGGCCGCGCGTCCCGACGCCCCCGGCTGGGCCGCGAGCTTCTGGCAGCGTCTGCGCCCGATCGCGCCCGCACACCTCGCGCAGTTCTTCACCCAGCTCGCCAGCCTGATCCGCAGCGGCGTCAACGCCCACGAGGCCATGGACGAGGTGTCCGGGCTGCTCGGCGATGACCGCCTGGCGCGCGTGGCGCGGGAGATCACCCCCCGCCTCGCCGCCGGCGAAGGCCTCGCCGACGGCCTGGCGCGCTACCCGGCGCTGTTCCCGCCGCATGTCCCGCCGGTGGTGCGCGCCGGCGAGCAGTTCGGCGGGCTGCCCGACGTCCTCGAGTCGCTGGCCGAGCAGTTCGCCACCGACGCCGCCATCGACGGTCGCTTGCGGTGGGTGCGCTGGTACTACGGCGCGGTGCTCGTGCTGGCAGTGCTGGTCGCGCCCTTCCCGCAGTTCCTCACGCAGGGTATCGGCTGGTACGCCCGGCTGGCGCTGACCACGCTGGTGCCGGCGCTGCTGGGCGCTTTCCTGCTGGCCTGGCTGCTGCGCGGGGTGATGAACCTGCCGCGGCTGGCCCGCGTCCGATCATCAGTGCTGCTCGCCGTGCCGGTACTGGGGCCGATGCTACGCTGGTCGGCGCTGGCACGCCTGCTGGACACGCTGCATCTGTCGCAGCGCGCAGGGGTGTCGCTCGACCGCGGCGTGGAGATGGCGGGCGCGGCCACCGGCCACCCGCGCATGGCCGACGCCGCCCACCGGGCCGCCGAGCGCATGCGCCGGGGCGAGCCGCTGGCCGAGGCCCTGCGCGACACCCGCCTGCTGCCCTCGCGCGCACGGGAGATGCTGGCGTCGGGCGCGAGCGCGGGGCGGCTCGAGGCGAGCGTAATCGGCGCGGCGACCTGGGCGAAGGAGCATCGTGACCACGCGGTGAACGCCGTCGCGGGCAGTGCGGCGGGCGGGGCGCTGGCCGTGGGCGCGGTCGTCACGCTGGTCGCGCTGGCCATCGCGTGGCGCAACTACTACGAGGCGATCTTCCAGATGGCGGGAGGCGACTGACCGGTGGCCGGGCTGCTGCGCCGCGCATGCACATGCATCATCGTGGTCGCGCTGGCGGCGTCGGGCGCGACGGCCGAGCCTCTCGCGGGCTTTCCGGCCAACCCGGGCTTCGAGGATGGCCTCGATGGCTGGACCGTGCTCGCGCCCGATGGCGCGGCATCCGTCGAGGCGGGCGGCGGCGCGACCGGCCAGCGGGCCCTGAGCCTGCGCGACGGCTGGGTCATCTCCGCGCCCGGAGGCGAGGCCGTCGCCGGCTGGCTGGCGGTCTCACTGCGCGCGCGCCCGCCCGGCAACAGTGATGACGCGGGCAGCCTGCTCGTGGCGATGACCGCGTCCGATGACCGCCCGCCCGAGGCGCTCGCCTCCCTCGACGCCGAAGCTTTCCGGCGCGGGTGGCGGTCCGTGTGCGTGGAGATGGTCGCGCCACGGGGTGGCGAGGCGCGTATCGCCCTGGGTGTGGATGGTGCGCAGCCGTGGCTGCTCGACGCCGTCGCCGTCGAGCCCATCGACCGCGCCGCGCCACCCGATGCCGGCGTCGTCCTCCCCAATGACCTCCCCGCCGGCTGGGAGCCCGACGGCCTGCTCGACGCGCGCGAGCGCACCATCGCCGCAATGCGGGAGCTGCTCGTGGATGTCGGCGGGCTGGAGATCGGGACACCCGATGCCGTGACGGCGCCTCGCGGCCGGCGCGGCGTGCTGCCGGTCACGGTCGTGAATCGCGGGCAGAGGGAGAAGCAGCTCACAATCAGCGTGGCGGGCCCGCCGGGCTTCTTCGTCCCCGAGCGCACGGTCACCATCCGCCCCAGCGGCACCACCGTCTTCAACGCCTCCGTGCAGAGCTTCGCGCTGGGCGATGCATGGGTGCGGATCACCTTCTCGTGCGAGGACGACCGGGCGGAGACGCCGGTGCGCGTCACCACCACGGTGTCGTACCCCGCGGCCGGCGCCTGCTGGCTCAGTGGAACCCCCTCGGCCGATGAACTCGCGGCGGCCGCGAGCCTCGATGCCCAGGTGTACGCCGTGCTGGCGCCGAGCGACGGCGCCGCCGACGTCTTCCGGGGGCTGCCGCCCGCGCTGACGCGCCTGGCGCTGCTGGGCGCGCCGTGGTCGGAGGCGTCCGCACGCGCCGCCGCGCGGACGCTGTCCGGGCGCGCCGACGCCCTCGCCATTTACCGCCCGCGCGCCGAGCAGCCGCCGGAGGACGTCTCTGCGCTCGTGGGCGCGCTGGGTGACCAGGAGACGGCGCTGGTACTCGGCCCGCCGCTGGACCTGGAGCCCGGTCCGCCACCCACACTCGCCAACGATGACCTCGAGGTCGCCTGCGGCCTCGGCGAGGCCCGCGCCATCGCCGCGCCCATGCTGCGTCTGCCCGCCCTCCAGGCCGCGGCGCTCGCCGAGGTGAGCGTCGATGGTCGGCCGGTGACCGCCGCGCAGCCGTGCTGGACGCGCCTGCAGGCCGCCGCGAACCTCGATGCCGTGGCGGCCGCCATCCGCGCCCGCGCGCGCCTGCCGCTGTTCATCAGCGAGCTGGCCGCCTCGCCGAGCGGCTCGCCGACGGCCGACGCTCTGGTGATGGCGCGCGTGCTGACCGCGGTCGCCTGGCAGGGCCTGACCGGCTTCACGCTCCCCGCTCGCCCGAGCGACTGCCCGTCGGGCGCCGCCGCCCTGTCGCTGCTCGACGAGCAGGGGGCGCCCCGCGACGTGATCGGCCGCGCCTTCGCCGAGCTGGCCCGCGAGCTGGCCGGCGCCGTCCCGCTGCGCGCGTGGAGTCAGACCGAGCAGATCGGCCTCAGCGACGATGCGCTCATCGGCTTCCGGCCCTTCATGCGCGGCGACGAGGGCCTGCTGGCGCTGTGGAACAACACCGGCGCGGACGCGGGCCTGATGTTCGAGACGCGTACCCAGCCGCTGGACATCCACGGCGTGGAGATCGGCCCCGCCGGCGTGCGCCGCACCTACATCGGCGCCTTCCACTACAGCGAGGACGCGATCGCGCTCAACCGTCCGGTGGTCTTCGTCAGCCTCGGCCCGGGGCAGTTCAAGCTGCTCTCGATGCAGCTCGCGGACCCGCACGCGGGCTGGCTGGGCGCAGTCGAGTTCGCGCCCGAGCCCGAGCGCGAGCGCCGCAACCCGCGCGACTTCTACGAGCAGTGGCTGGAGAGGCAGGCGGGCATGTGAGCCGCGCACGCCCGGTCGCGCTGAAGCGCGCGACGCTCTTCCCGCGGTGGGTGCCGGCACTCAGCGCGGTCATCACGCTCTCCACGGTCGTCCCGCACCTGCACCAGCTTGCCACGCCGCCGCTGGATGCCGTCTTCGCCGGCTTCGTCGAGGCGATCGACGATCAGAACCTCTACGCCACCTGGGTCGAGCAGCTCCGCAGCGGGCGGCTGCTCACCACGATCTACGCCACCGCCGAGGAGGCGCCACCCATCGCGCCCAGCCCGCCGTGGCTGACGATGGGCCTGATCGCGCGCGCGCTGCCGCTGCCCACGCTGGTGACCTACCACCTCGTCCGGCTGGTCTGGGGCTTCGGCTATCTGCTCGTCCTGTGGTTGCTGGTGCGCGAGTTCATCGCCCAACCGCTGGCGCGTGCCTTCGCCTTCGTGGCGGCCGCGCTGGGGAGCGGCCTCGGCGCGGTGGTCGATGGTGTCAACGCCCTCGCCGGTCGCCCGCTGCTCATGAGCGCCGACCTGATGCCCGAGTCGTGGGGCTTCCACTCGCTGTTCGTAGCACACTTCAGCTTCGCCCTGACGCTGCTCGCGCTGCTGGCGCTGGTCCTGCTGCGGGCGTACCGCCGGCCGTCGCGGGGCCTGTCGCTGACTGCGTTCGCGACCATGGCACTGCTGACGCTTACGCACCCCTACGACGTGGGCTTCCTGGCGCCGCTGCTCGCCGGGCACTTCGTCTACTGCCGCATCGCCCGGCCCGAAGGCCGACGCGCCGTCACCGTGAACCTGTGGGCGCTGGCGGGGATCGTCCCGCCGGCCGCCTTCCTGTGGTGGCAGACGCGCACCAACCCGCTGGTGGCACAGTGGGGGGAGCAGAACGTACTGCGGTCACCGTCGCCGCTGGCCTACCTGCTCGGCTTCGGGGCGGTGCTGGCGCTCGCCGGATGGGGGCGCGTCGTCCTTCGCCGCCTGCACCGTGAGACCGCCGGCGACTGGCTCATTCTGTTCTGGCCGCTCGTCACCGCGGTTGCAGTGTACTCCTACCCGGTCCTGCCCTTTGAGCGGCGCTGCGTGGAAGGCGTGCATATCCCGCTGGCGCTGCTCGCCGGCATCGCCCTCGGCCACGGGATCGTGCCCGCGCTGCGGCGGCGCCTCTCCGGCTGGAGCGGGCGAGGCGTGGCCGCGCTCGTCATGGCGCTGCTGCTCGCCGCGATCCTGCCCACGAACATCAAGCTGCTCGCGGATGGAGCGATGACGGGCAGGGCGTTGATCCCGCGCGGCTGGGTCGAAGGCCTCGCCTGGATCGAGCGGAACACGCCCGCACAGGCGCGCCTGTTCACCTCACACCGCACGGGCATCTTCGTTGCGCGGTGCACGCTGCGCCACGTGCACCTGGGGCACTGGAACGTGACCGCCGACGTGCAGCGCAAACGCGCCATGGCCGAACGCTTCTTCGCGCCGGACACACCTGACGCCGAGCGCCTGGCGATCCTGCGCGCGGCCGGCTGCGGCTGGGTGGCGGCGGATGCACGCCAGGCGGCCGCCATCGCGGGCACCGAGGGCCTGGAGTTGGCCCACGACGCCCGCGACCTCGTCATCTATCGCTTCCCCGAGGACCCGCCACCACCGCGCCTGGAGTGAGCCGCGGGCACGCGGGCCGCAACCGCACTGTCAACAGCGCGCGCACAGGGGAAGCGTGCCGCACGATCCCGGCGCCGTCGGCCGTGGCCGTTGTGCCCCCGACGCCCTCGTCGGGGGGCGCCCCGAAGGGGCGCGGGCCGGTGTCTCCCCTGCGGTCCTGCCCCGCGCCGGGACCGCCGTCGCCATTGCCGTCAGGCCGAACGACCCCCGGGTACTGCCCATGGGCGGGATGGCGCCGAACGCCGCCGCCCCTCACTCCGCGACTCGGAACAGCAGCCGCGCCACCAGCCGCCCGTTCTCCTCCACCTCCGCCGCGTAGGAGCCCGGCCACAGGGTATCCCGGCCGCCGGCGTAGAGGTAACTCAGATTCTTCTTGTCGCCCGAGATCAGCAGAATCTGCCGCCCCAGGATGCGGCCCTCGTGGATGAAGGTGATCTGGATCTCCGAGTTCGGCCGCGCGCCCTCGATGTCGAGGAAGAGCGCCACCTTCTCGGTGTCCGCCGGGAACACGTCCTGTACGCCGCGCAGCCGGCTGCGCTCGTCGAAGCCCAGGCAGATGACCGCCTGCTTGATTGCGCTGTCCTCGGCCGGCGCCACCGCCTCGGGAGCCCAGGCGGTCGCCCCACTATCCCCGGTCGTGCCGCCTCCCGCCGTGCCTCCGGCGGTCGCGCCGCCACCGGTGGTGCCGCCGGCGGTCGCGACCTGCGCCCCTGCATCCGCGCCCAGCACGGCGTCCATCACCTGGACCAGGTTCGCGCTTGTGGGCGTGCCCGGCTGGCCGTTGGGACTGATGGTCAGCGCCTGCGCCGCGGTCAGCACCACGGTGCCGCCCGCCGCCACCACCTGCGCGCCGCCCTCGACGACCGTCACCACCGCCGTCCCCGTGTCCGCCAGCTCGACCATCACGGTCGTGCCGGTCGGTGTGATGACCGTCGTCCCCGCGGTGATGACCATGGTCCCGTCCACGATCACGCGCCCGGCCGCCACGGTCAGCCGATCGCCCGCCTCGAACCGGCACTGCGTGCCCCGGTCGAGGAAGACGCGCCGGTAGGTCCCCGGCTGCCCCATGGTCTCGACCAGCACCAGCCCCTGGCCATCGACCATCTCGACCGTCTGGCCGTCGAGCACGTCCACCGCCACGGTGTCGCCGGCCAGTGTGACGGCGACATGGTTGACCTTCGCCTGCACCGGATGCGGGCTCGGGCCCGTGGGCAGCAGCACCCGCCCAATCGCGCCCGCGGTCAGCCCGTACTTCTGCACCGCCTCGTCCAGGCCGGCACCGGGCGCATGCTTGCGCTTCATCGCCACCCACTCGGTGATGGTGCGCGCCGGCACCCAGCGCAGCACCCACGACTCGTTCTTGTACGCGTCGGCCATGCGCAGCACAGCGCCGAATGCGTGCGCCGGCCCGTCGGGGTCGGCATTGAAGTCCTGCGCGAAGATCTCGCGCAGGAAGGTGGTCTGCACCCCCTCGACCTGCCAGCCCCCCAGGCTGCGCGCCATCAGCGCACGCGCGTCGGAGTCGAACTCCGTCAGATAGGCGCGTTCGTAGTAGAGCGAGTTCTGCTTGAACTCGGGGTGCGCCCGGTCCAGCCAGGCGTAGACGCAGTAGGCGTGGAAGTCGGCGATGGCCTCGAAAAACGAGGTCATGGCCCGGCCCTTGGCGGTCGAGGCGTCGGGGGTGGTCCAGGTCGAGTGCCCGCCGCCCGTGAAGCACTTGTCCCACAGCGACAGCGTGTCCAGCCAGCGATCGACCATCCCCTTGTGCACCGCGTGGCCCAGTTCGTGCAGGAAGATCGCGTAGGGCCCATCGCCCGCGAAGGCCTGCGTGCCCCAGTAATCCTGCGGCGCGTCGAACACCTCAATGCGCCCGCCGCCGTAGCGCGGCGGCGTGCCCGCGCTGCCGCCAGGATACTGCACCGGCAACCCCCGCACCAGCGCCTGCGTGCCGGCCAGGTGCCCGTTGTCGAAGCCCATGGCGCCCAGGAACTCCGCCACCCAGTCCTTGAGCCGCTGCTCGTGCTCCGCAGGCTCGAGCACGTCGATCTTGCCCAGCTCCAGCGTCTGTCCCGCCTGCGCCCTCTGCCCCGCCAGCCGGTCGGCGAAGCGCGCCATCGGCGCCTGCAGCGACAGCCGGCAGCCCGGGGGCCACGCCAGCGTGAGCCGGTCGGAGTAGAAGCTGGCGCGCGTGAGCACGAAGAACTCGCCCGCGTTGGCCGGGTGCAGCGCGCTCGCCAGGTGCGGCCGCGTCGCCCCGCCGCCGAGCAGGCGCGGCGCCTTCGCCTCACTGCGCGGCGCGAAGTCCGGGCCGACGGTCGTCCCGTGCAGCAGCAGCAGGTCCATCGTGGGCGCCCACTCGGCCTCGGCGCGCACCGCCGGGTTGGCGGTCAGCCACGCCTCCACCTTCAGCCGTACCGTCAGCGGCAGGTCGTGCAGCTTCAGCCGCCCGTCATCGACCATCGCCTGTTCGGGCTGATTGACGGTGATGCCGCGGACAAAGGGCGCGCCTCCCGCCGGCGTCGGGCCCTCGGCCGGCTGCTGCAGCGCCACGAACGGCAGCTTCGCCTGATCGACCATCGTGATGCGCACCGTGGCGTCACTCACCGGCGCGTGCGTCTGCGCGTCGCGCACGGTCACCTGCACATCGCCCGAGCCCATGACCGGCAGCAGCTCCGCGCCCCGGATCAGCAGCTCCAGCCCTGCGGGCTGCGCGGCCAGGTCGAAGCTCACCGCGCCGATGATCGCGTCCGGGCCACCCGCCTGCGCGCGCAGCACCGCCGTGCCCTGCGGCGAGGTGGTCGCCTGCACACCGTGGTCGGGGAGCGCCACCATCACCCCGCCCAGCGGCTGGGGCCGGCCCTGCACCGTCGAGGTGGTCGTGACGCGGATCGTGATCTCGCCGGGGTTGCGGCCCGCGGGCACATCGACGTACTGCGTCTGCGCCGCGCCGCCGGCCACCTGCGCGGTCACCGCAATGCGCTGGCCCGTCGCGCCGGTCTGCCCGCCCGTCTGCCCACCCGTCTGCCCGCCGGTGCCGCCCGCGACCGGCGTGCCCTCAATGCGCTGGACGATCATGCGCGCCCAGTCGGCGGTGAGCTGCTTGAGCGGCTCGTGCACCGCAGAGCGGTACATTCCCGGCGCGACCGAGAACTTCACGGTCACCCAGTACGGGCCGGTGCGCGCGTAGAGGATCTCTTCGTCACGTCCGGCGATGGCATCGAAGAACGCCTGGTCGCCCACCGCGACCGGCTCGTCGCCCGCCGGATCGAAGGCGTTCCCAAGCTCCGTGGTGACCTCGTCCTGCGACGCATAGCGCCGGATGCCCACGTCGAACAACGCTTCCCACAACACGATCTCGCGCCCGTCCTCAGTCCACGTGGTCTTCTCATCGACCTCGTAGCTGATGCTCACCGCGGTGATCGGCGTCCCCGCGCCGTCCCAGTCGTAGAAGGCGCGGTCGCTCGGGATCACATGCGGCGTGCCGGGCAGCGCGAAGGGCAGTGGGTCGCCCTCGGGCGCCTTGATGATGGGGAAGTGCGTGGTACCGAGGATCTCAGCCGGTGGGGGGAACAGACCCGCCCACTCTTGGGGGAGCTGACCGGTGGGCATCTGTTCCGCGGGCGCAATGCCCGCTACGAGGATCAGCGTGAGCGCGCTCAGCGCGACGGCGCGCGCTGCGTATGTGCCAGGCATGAGTTCAGCCTCCCGCGACGTAGTGCGATGCAGCCTGGCGTGCGCAGCCGGCACCCGCACGCCCTGACCGCCCGTCCGGCCCCCCTTCCGGCGCATCGGCCTGTCCACAGTCTACCACAAAGCGGGGGCGCGACACACCTGCCGGGGGAAGGTCAGGGGACGGTGCGGGCGCAACGGCCCCCATCCCGCGTTGATTCGGTCGATGGATCGGGCATCCCGCAGACCGTCTGCAGCGGTTCGGGCCTCCGGCGGTCGATGGCGTCGCGCCGCGCCGTGCGACCCGAAGGGTCGCCCGTAGGACAGGCCACCTGGCCTGTCCGTCGTTGCCGTTCGTCGTTGCCTCAGGGGGGTGAGGAGGCCGTGCCGATCTCCACCACCCGATAGCGGTACTCCGGCCGCAGCCGCCCCACGCGCACCTGCTCGGGCGTGTTGTAGCGGATGAACCACGCGAAGTCGTGGCGGCCGTAGCGCGCGCGCGGCCAGCTCCGCAGCTTGCTGAAGTCGATCACCCGCCCGTCCGGACCGACGACACCGACGTGGCCGACACTGTCGTCATGGGGCGCATAGTGGGGGGAGTGCCGGACGAACACCACGTCGCCCGGCTGCACCTGCGGCCGCCGGTCGAGGGTCGTCGTATCGAACAGCCAGGCGCGCAGGGCCCCGCCTTCGCCGCATAGCACATGCTTATCTGAGTTCCGGTTGAAGCGTGCCCCGGGGCCCAGCGCCTCGTCGATGACACAGCCGACGAAATCCGAGCAGTCGTTCTCGTGCAGCACGAAGCGCCCCATCGGCTCGACCCGGCGCAGGCGCTCGGCGGTCTCGGCGATGCGCCAGTTCAGCGGCTTCTCGCCCGGGCAACGCTGCTCGAAGCGCGCTCGCGCCCACTGCTCGTACTCCTCGGGGGAGAGTCGCCGCGCGACCTGCGAGCGCACGATGTCGGGCACGAATCGCCATGCACCGGCGAACGCGACGGCCGCGAACACCGCCGCGCCGCACAGCAGCCCCAGCGCCAGCGCCCCCACCGTCCGCCATCGCATCACTGCACGCCACGTGCCCCTATACCCAAATCGCGCAGCAGATCCCGGTCCTTCTTCTTCATGATCTCCCAATACTCTGGCGCGTAGCTACAGGCTAGCTGGTCGGGCCAAGGACGCTTCTCCAGTTCGTGGTCTTCCTCGATGGAGTCCGTAGTCTCACGGAAGACCACCTGTGCGACACGAAGTCCTGGCTTCAAGCAGATAGGCATCTGGCCGAGGTTCTGCAACTCCAGCGTCAGACAACCCGCGTATCCAGGATGAACGAACGTCGCCATGGCGACGATCAGGCCCACCCGCGCCCAAGATGAGCGCCCAACAACATCAGCGCACAAGTCGATAGGGAGCTTCATGTACTCGTACACCGCAGCCAGAGCGAACTGGCCGGGGTGGAGGAAGAACTCGCCGTCAATAGGCACCATCGTTTCCCGAAGATGATGCTTCCACATCGCGGGATCCACTGCACCGCGACTAGCCATGGCCCCATCTGCTTTGGCGGAGGGATCGAGATAGCCGGCTGAGCTTTGCACAGGCACCATGAAGTGCTGACCAAGGTGAACATCCACACTGGCAGCATCGTTCTCGATTGTCAGTTTCCCCATCGGCAGGAGGTAAAGCCGACGCCAAGGGGTCTCACTGCTCAGTCTGGTCAAGATCTGACGGCCGGTCAGTACCACTGCGTTGCAGCCTCTCTTCCACCAGTAGTGTGCTCAGTGCTTTTGTCAAGAGCTTCGAGAGCTTCTCATCGGCCTCCCGCTTGTCATTCCAAGGCCGAACGAACTCGGAGAAGACCGTCTCCTCGTCCCGGACAAAGGCCCCGGCAAGCATCACCGAGCCCAGAGTGGCTGGAGCTATCCGTG
>JALGVA010000298.1 GCA_029820295.1 Candidatus Zipacnadia bacterium | reverse complement strand
ATGCCGTCGATGGCGCGGTTGACCATGCGGTCGGTGAGCACCGTGTGCCCCACCAGGCGACCCCGGTCAGTGTACTCGATTGACGCCTTGCACTCAAGCTCGGCGACCTTGCCCAGGTCGTGCATCAGCGCGCCGGCGATGAGCAGGTCGCGGTCAAGCGCCGGGTGCACGCGCGCCACCGTCTCCAGCACCTCGATGACGCCCACGGTGTGCTCGAGCAGGCCCCCAAGGTACGAATGGTGCAGGGCCTTGGCGCCGGGCGCGCGGCAGAAGCGCGCCAGGAACTCCTCGTCCCCGAAGAAGTGCTCGACAAGCGCGCGCAGGTGCGGCTCCTCGACGCTGCGCACGATCTCGACGAGCCGCTCGCGCAGCTCGTCGAGGTCGCGGGTGCTGGTGGGCAGCAACTCGGCCCGCGCGGCCTCCTTGGGCTCGGCCCTCTTGAGCCGCTCGATGACGAGCTGCTTCTGCCCGCGATACTCCTCGACCACCCCGCGCACGGTCACCGCGTCGCCCGCGCCGAACAGCGCGGCGGCCTCCTCGGCGTTGTCCCACATGCGCGCGGGGATGTCGCCGGTGGCGTCGCCCAGCGTCAGCGACAGGTACTGGCCCGGCTTGCTCTTGAAGCTCGCGAGGGACTTGTCGCGCGCCGCGAAGGTGCCGGTGATGCGGTCCCCGACCTCGAACTCGCCTATCGTCTTCGTCGCCATGCGATCAGTTCCCCTCATCGGTGGTCTGCTGGGCGTCATCGGTATTCGCCGGCGGCTCAGGCATGGCCTCGCGGAGCTCGGCCTCCAGCCGATCGAGCCAGGGCGTGTGAAACAGCTCCAATGCCTCCGCCTTCTCGCGCGCGAGGTGAAGCTGCGCCCAGGCCTGCTCGTTCTGCTCCAACTCAAGGTGGGCCTGCGCCATCCGCCAATGAGGCATGGACAGCTCCCGGTTCAACTCTGACGCGCGCTGAAACTCGCGGATAGCGCGCTGATGCTCTCCTAAGTCCATGTACACGTTGCCGCGGCTGATCGCCACCGACCACTCCAGCCCGCCCAGCTCCTCCTGACGGTCCAGGGCAGCGATCGCGCCCTCCAGGTCCTCACCGATGGAACGCAGGGCCACGGCCTTGAGGCCGTAGCCGTCGGGGAGTTCGGGCGCGATCTCGATCAGGCGCTCGGCCTCGGCCAGGGCCCTTTGCGGCATCCCCTGGCTGCGATAGATGCCAAAGCGCAAGTTGTAGCATCGGATTTCCCCGGGGCTGATCTCGCCCGCACGGTCGCAGAGGGCCAGCGCCTGCTGATAGTCACCCTCCACGTTTCTCAGGTGCACCAGCGCGAAAACGGCATCGAGGTAGTCCGGCTCAAGGTCCAGGGCCCGCTGCCAGGCCTCTTCGGCTTCGTCCTGGCGTTCCATTGCGTCCAGCGCCCAACCCAGGCTCAGCCAGGCGCGGGCCTGGTCAGGATCGAGTTCGACGACGCGCTGGAGGTCCGCTGCTCTCCCGCCGTCATCGCCCAGGCGCCCCAGTAGCCCCGCGCGCAGGTAGTAGGGGCGCGGGTCGTCGGGATCGGCCACGATGAGGTCGCCGCAGCGGTCGGCCAGCTCCCGCCACCGGCCCGAGTGGTCCTCGTCGCGGTCGAGCCAGGTCTCCAGCGATGCCGGCGAGATGTGAGCCTCCAGCACGTCGGGGTCCAGCTCGATCGCGCGGGCGTAGTCATCGAGGATGGGCTGCACCTCGGCGCGCTCATCGTGCCGCTGCACGCCCTCGCGGCGCAGCCAGACCTTCCAGCGCATCTTCCCACGCCACCAGTGCGCTCGACCGCTGTCGGGCCAGGCCGCGACCAGCTCCTCGGCCAGCGCCAGCGCCTCCTCGCACCGGGACCTCAACTCAAGCTCGTCGAGGCGCTGCAGGCCCTCCTCCAGCGTCGGCGGCGCGTCCTGCTGGGCGAGCGCGACAATCGCCACAGCCATCAGTGTCGGCACGGTGATCCAACGGGTCATCGTCATCATCGTCCTCGGGTCTGGCAGACGCGTTGCGCAGCCGCGTGAACAGCTTCGTCGGGCAGGGATGCCCGACCTACGCGGGGCTGCGCGCCGGCGGCTCGTCGATGATCTGCGCCCCGTCCTCGCGCAGGCCCACCAGCAGGCCGTGCAGGCGCTCGCAGGCTGGGAGCCTGCGCTACGTCACTGTGCCCCTTCTGTGGGGAGCCCCAGGTAGCGCTCGGCGAGGATGACGGCGGCCCAGTCGTCGATCGGCTCGGGGGGGACGCGCAGGCCCTCGGGCACCAGCCGCCACAGGCCACGTGGCGGGTTCTCGCGCCAGTACCGCCGCCGGGCCAGGAGGGTGGTCATATGCTCGTCGATCTCGTGGATGGGCAGGTCGGTGGCCGTTGTCAGGGCGGCGCGCACCTCGCGCGATCCGGTGCGCTCGCCAAGGACGATGGCGGCGGCGTTGTGCCTCGCGGCGAGCTCCGCGGCCGCGCGTCCGACCTCGCACGTCTCAACG
>JALGVA010000297.1 GCA_029820295.1 Candidatus Zipacnadia bacterium | reverse complement strand
CTGTCGGGGCTGAGCGTGCTGCGCACCATGACCGACGAGATGATCCGCCCGTTCAGCGCCGACCGCTCGGGCACCATCTTCGGCGAGGGGGGCGCGGCGCTGGTGGTGGAGGAGCTGGAGCACGCGCGCGAGCGCGGCGCGGCGCCGATCGCCGAGGTGCTGGGCTGGGCTGAGAACAACAACGCCTACCACGTGACCGCGCCCGACCAGGGCGGCGCGGGCATGACGCGCGTGGTGCGCGACGCCATCGCCGACGCCGGCATCGATGCGCGCGCCGTCGACTACGTGAATGCGCACGGCACCGGCACGCAGCCGCATGATCCGGCCGAGGTCCAGGCCGTCAAGGTCGTCCTCGGCAAGCGTGCGCGCGAGGTACCGATGTCATCGATCAAGGCGGCGGTCGGGCACATGATGGGCGCGGCGGGTGCGGCGGAGGCCATCGCCACCTGCATGGCCATCACCGAGGGCATCATCCCGCCCACGCTCAACTACCGCGAGCCCGACCCCGAATGCGACCTCAATCATGTGCCCAACGAATCGCGCCCGGGCGAGGTGCGCCGCGCCATCTCGATCTCCGCGGGCATCGGCGGCAACAACTCGTGCGTGGTGCTGGGGGCGGTGAGCTGATGGAGCCGCGTGTCGCCGTCACCGGCGTGGGCGTAGTGAGCGGCCTGGGGGCGGGCCTCGACGTGCTGCTGAGTGCGCTGCGCGAGGGCCATGAGCCCGAGGACGATCTGCTCGATGTGCAGGTTGACCTCGAGCAGTACCGCGAGACGCCGAAGACGTACATGGACCGCTGCTCGGACCTGGCGCTGGCGGCCTGCTGGCTGGCGGTGCGCGATGCCGAGCTGAGCCGACAGGGCCCTGAGCGCCCCGGCTGCGACTCCGAGCGCCTGGGCGTCTCGCTGGGGACGGCGTTCGGCACGCTCGACTCGATGCTGAACATGACCGGGCGCGTGCAGCAGAAGGGCCTGCGCCTGGGCTCGCCGATGATCTTCACGCACGCGTTCATGAACACGCCCGCGGCGCTCATCGCCATCGAGTACGACCTGCAGGGCCCCAACATGACCCACGCCCTGGGCGACGCCTCCGCCGCCGCCGCGCTGGCCTACGCGCTGACGATGATGCGCGCGGCTCGGGCGGACCTGATGCTGGTCGGCGGCGCCGAGACGTTGGCCGAGCCCCTGGTGACCGCGATGGACGAGTACGGCTTCGAGAGCGCGCTCGGTGAGGGCGCCGCCATCCTCGTGCTGGAGACCGCGGAGCACGCGGCGGCCCGGGGCGCGCAGCCGATGGCCGAACTCACCGGGGCGAGCTGCCTGGCGCCATGCGCCGGGAGGGCCGGCGAGGCGGCGCTCATCGCCGCCGGCGCCCCGCGAGCGCGGGTCATCGACGCCGGATCGGTCTGCGGCCACGCCTTCGGCGCGTCGGTGGCGCTGTCGGCGGCGGCCTGCGTCGGGCTGCTGGCCGAGGGCGCGGGCGAGCCGCTGGCCGCGCTGTCCGCGGACCGCTCCGGCGCGGCGATCTTCGAGGAGTGGCGCGTATGACGCCGACGGCACTGCTGGGCGCGTACCGCATGATGGCGCTGATCCGGCGCTTCGAAGAGGCGGTCGAGGACGCGTTCTCGCGCGGGTTCGTGGTCGGCACCGCGCACTTCTGCATCGGCCAGGAGGCGTCGGCGGTCGGCGCGGTCAGCGCGCTGGCGCCCGACGACCTCGTCACCTCGAACCACCGCGGCCACGGTCACTTCCTGGCGAAGGGAGCCGACCCCCGGCGCCTGATGGCCGAGCTGTTCGGCAAGGCCACGGGCTACGCAGGCGGGCGCGGCGGCTCACAGCACGTCGCCGACTTCGCCATCGGCTTCCTGGGTTCACACGGCATCACCGCGGGCACGATCCCGGTGGCGACCGGCGCGGCGCTGTCGCAGAAGCTCCTCGACACCGGCCGCGTAGTGCTCGCCTTCTTCGGCGATGGCGCCACCGGCCAGGGCGCCTTCCACGAGGCGGTCAACATCGGCGCCGCCTGGGAGTTGCCCATCGTCTATCTGTGCGAGAACAACCTCTACGCGATGAGCACCTCCGTAGAGGAGTCGTTCCGCGTCGCTTCCGTCGCCGACCGCGCCTGCGCCTACGGCATCCCCGGTGTGCGCTGCGACGGCAATGATGTCGAGGCCGTCAACCGCACGGTCGCCGAGGCCGCCGAGCGCGCGCGCAGTGGGGGAGGGCCGACCCTCGTCGAGGCCATCACCTATCGGCAGTGCGGGCATTCGCGCAGCGATGAGTGCCTCTACCGCACTGACGACGAGGAGGCCCGCTGGCTCGAGCGCGACCCGATCCGCCGGCTGGCGGCGAAGCTCGTCGAGCGCGACCTTGCCACGCCCCCGCAGCTCCAGCGCATCGATGGCGAGGTGGCCGACGTGGTCGCCGAGGCCGTGCGCTTCGCGGAGGAGTCCCCCGACCCCGACCCGAACACTGTCGCCGACGGTGTCTTCGCC
>JALGVA010000136.1 GCA_029820295.1 Candidatus Zipacnadia bacterium | reverse complement strand
CTCACCACCTCGCCGCTGTCCGCGTCGGTGAACCGCCACGCCACGATGTACTCGCCGTTGGCGAGCGGCTCCTCGAGGTTGAAGAAGCCCGCGCCCGCCTTGGTCGGGTCGGGGTCGGGCTCGACCGTGAAGCGCCCCTCGCGCCCGGCCACGAATTCGTAGCGCTCGTTCAGCTCGCGCAGGATGTCCGCCTCGGAGCGGAAGGCCTGGATCTCCTGCGTCGGGTCGATGTCCGGCTCACCAGTCTTCCGGATGCGGCGCACCCGGTCCCACGCGTCGTGGAGGCTGAGCGCGCCCTCGGGGCGGTCGGCGGGCGCGCGGAAGAGCTGCACCTGCCCGTCGAGCGTGAACGGCTCGTCGCCCAGGTTGTAGAACACCATGCGCATGCCGGTGTGCTGGACCTCCTGGGCCTGCGTCTGGCTGAGCCGCCCGACCCCGTGCGGGCGCAGGATCGGCCCGTTCTCGCCGACGAAGACGAACCGGGGCGTGACCGGCGAGCGGTAGCCGTGCATGTCGAGGTTCCACACGAGCCCGAGGTCGGCCATGCGCTTGGCGGGTGTGACCTGCTGGCTCATCAGGTCCATGAACCAGGTCGCGCCCGGCTCCGGGCGCTCGGCGGCGGTGAGCTGCTCGACCGGGATCGCCAGCTCCGCCGACCAGCTCTCGCGCCCCGCCGGCCCGGCGGCATAGGGCCAGTCGGCGGGCCACGAGCTGTCGCCGCCCGAGCCCCCCAGCTCCCCGCGCATCAGGCTCCACGCCCCCGCCGCATTGCCCACGAAGGCGTAGAAGTGCTCGACGCCCGCCTCGGGCCGGCCGGGCCGTACGACCAGCTCGAAGGCGTCGTCCTGCCACCAGATGTGCTCGTGGCGGCCGGCTTCGAAGGTCGAGCGCGGCGTCGGGTTCATCGGCGGCCGGTAGATGACCACGCCCACGTAGACATTGGCGGCGTCGTAGCACACGTACATGCGCACCGGCAGGTCGCTGAGGCTGCCGGTGTCCGAGTCGATGAAGCCGTCCACTGACGAGGCGTAGTACCACTCCTGGTAGCCGACATTGCCGTCGATGGTCGGCGCCTCCGGACGCGCCGGGGGCACGGTGATGACCGCCTGGCGCGCCCACCAGCCGGGGATCAGTTGCGGCGACCGCTCCGGCGCCTCTTGCGCGTACAGGCTTCTCGCGCAGGCAGCGATGAGCGCGAGCGCGACCATCAGGCGACGCATGGCGGATGCTCCCCACGCAGGTGCGCGGCAGGCCTGCGGCCCGCCGACTGAGTGCAGGGCGCATTTCGCCCGGGCGCGCCCGAGTTCCTTGGCACGGGCAGGGGGAACAGCAGCGACGACGACGCGGGGAGGGGCTTTCTTGGGAAGAAAGCCCCTCCCCGGACCCCTCCCTAAGGAACTCGGATCTCCGCGCGCATCGCCGGTGGCGGCGCGGACGTGCGTCTCCCTGCGGTCGGCACGGCGTCCGCGCCGCAGCGCCGTCGCCACGCACGTCTTTCGACGTGCGTGCCTCCTGCGCCCGCGGGCGCAGCGCGACAGGCGCGATCCGCCTGCTTCCTGCGATCACCGGATGATCGGGTGCCCCCGCGCCGTCACTCCACCGCCCGGTAGCGCAGGAGGAACTCGGTCTCGCCGATGGTGGGCGGGCCGTCGGGGATGGAGATGCGCTTGTGGCCGACGATCAGGTCGCCGCCGTGGGTGCCCGAAACGGCCTCGACCGACACCGAGCGGGCGTCGCGCGCCAGGAGGTCGCCGACCGCGAAGGCGTTGGCCGGCACCCAGCCGAGGAACTGTGCCTGCACCGGCTCGTCCGCCCAGCGCATCTCGCGGCGCCCGTGCAGGGACTCGCCCTGCGGCAGCCGGCGCGCGTAGGGAGCCTCGGGCAGCAGCGCGTAGATGCCCGCGTGCTCGCCGAACTCGCGGTCACGCACCGGGTCGATGCCCCAGGTCATCGCGACCGCGCCGGTCTGCGGATCACGACCGATGATGAGCGGGGGGTGCTCACCAGTAGCGTAGCGGCCGATGATCTGCGGCTCGCCGGTGCCCGGTGCGTAGACCGCGACCAACCCGATCCCGTCTCGGCTCTCCGGCGCCCACGCGGCCACCACCGCGCCCGCCCCGACCCAGATGTCCTCGACGAAGACCCCGCCCTCGGGCGGTCCGAGCGTGGTCTGGTTCCCGCCGGGGCCGATGAACTCGATGGCCGTGGCGTTGGGCGTCGCGTAAGCAGTACCGTGGCGGTTGGAGATGAAGCACTTGATCGCGGCCTGCGGCGCGCCGACCTCGGCGCCATCGAGTGAGTAACGGCGCACCGTCGCCGCGGTCCTGCCCTCGTCCAGCACGTAGACCGACTGCCCGTCGGGCGCCCACGCGAGCGACGTGCCCTCCTCGAGCGCGATGACCGCCCGCGGGTGGCTCTCGGCGTCGAGGACGTAGAGCTTGAGTTGACCGGGGTAGGCCGGGCCGCGTTCGGGCGACTCCATCAGTCGCGCCAGCACCGCCCAGCGCTCCTCGGTCGGATGCCAGGCGATGTCGGCGACCTGCACGTGCCACGGCCCGGCCAGCAGGTGACGGAAGTTCTCGCCGGGCGAGGCGCTGCGGCCGCCGCCTGGGCCCACGTGCATCGTATAGAAGACATCGCAGGCGGCGACGTAGGCCGTGCGCTGGCCGTTGCAGGCGAAGGCGAACTGCCGGCCGTCGGGTGAGAGGCAGATGGCGTCCGGCGCCGGGCCGAAACTCGGCTCGACCGGCTCGACGGCGGCGACGCCGTCGCCGGTGTCGGCCAGCAGCAGGGCGTCACCGTAGTCTCCCGCGACCAGCCGGGCGATGGCGCCCTCCGGGTCGGTGTTGATGGCGTCGAAGCCACCGGAGCGCAGGCCGAGCGGGTAGCGTGTCATGGGCCGCGGCTGCTCCCTGAGCATGTTGCGCACCTGCTCGGGGCGCGGCGTGCCCTCGCGCCGAAGCGTGATGGTCAGGCCGCCCGTGTCAATCATGGGCGCGCCGGTTACCTCGTAGAGCCAGGTGTCGCGCTCGCTGGTGAGCGGGTCCTCGGGCAGCTCCTGGAGGTAGGGGCCGCGGAAGCTCCCGGCGAGGGGCACGGGGTTGCCGCTGGAGTCGAGGCCCTGCGCGGGCGCGGCCGTGGCGGTGAGGTCATCGAGCGAGGCGGGGTAGCAGCCGGTGTCGCCGATGAACTCCAGCAGCGCCTGGTCGAGCTGCCCAAGCGCCTCGTCAAGTTGATGCAGGCCGGTGCTGTGCGCCACTATCATGCCGCCATGCGCGGGCCCGATGAAGCTGAAGCGGCCGAAGGAGACCGCGGCGCCGAGGATGAGCAGCGCCAGCGCGAAGGCGGTCGCGGCACGGCGGTCGGCGGGTTCGCCCCGGATGGCGATCCAGGCGAAGGCCAGCGCGGCCGCCACGGCCATCCCCAGCAGCGACCGGATAACGACCGCGCGGAAGTCCTCGTCGCCCATGCCCCCGCCGAGTACGATCAGGGTGACCAGGCCCAGGGAGACCGCGAATCCGGTCAGCACGGCGATGCGTGCCGCTCGCGAGGCCTGGCTCGTGCGGTGGGCCGCACCGGGCCAGGTGAGCCAGGCCGCGCAGCCCACGAGCGTCACCAGGAGCAGCGCGCCGAGGCCGCCGACGATGGGCGCGGCGAAGTCCTCACGGGCGAACGCGTGCGCGTGGGCCATCACCGACAGCGGCACGCTGAGCACCAACACGGCGACGATGAAGCCGAGTCGCTCGATGCGCCAGCGGGCCCACTCGCGGCCGATCACCGCGGCGGCCAGCACCAGCCACAGCACCAGCCACAGGACCCACGGGCCGAAGCGACCGTCCGGCACGTAGATGTGGTCACTGTGCTGACCTGAGATGAACCCGAGCAGGCCCACCAGCCAGGCCCAGCCGGCGATCAGCCCGGCCCACCCCATCACCCTCCAGCCCCCGACGGGCACGGGCTCATCCTCGGCGTCATTCGGCGCCATCACCGCGGCCAGGATGGCCAGCGCCACCAGCCCGCTGCAGACCAGGGTGAGGAGGGCCAGGCCCTGGTGCACGTAGGGCGCAAACAGCCCCGCCGCCCCGAGCAGCAGCCCCGCGCGCGCCAGCTCCGGCGGCACGCGGCTGGTGACGCCCGCCCACAGCGCGAACAGCACGAACAGTCCCGCCGCCACCGGCGCCGCCGGAACGTTCAACGTCTTCAGCAGCCCCGGCCCCGGTGCAGCGCCAGGTCCTCCATCTCCTGCAGGTCGAGGATGGTCCACCAGCGCGTCGCCCACATGAGCGTCGGCCGGGCGTCGCCCTCGTCGGGCCATCGGTCCGCGACCCAGTGCAGGTCCGTCGCCGTCACGCCGCCGCAGCCCGCGTACTCCACGATCGCCCCCGGCTGTCGCAGGGCCTGCTCGACGGTCTCGCGCCGGATCGCCGAGTAGCTGGTGCCCCGATCGAACTCCTGCCCCAGCGGCAACTCCGCCGGGTGCAGGCCGTCGCACTCCACCGGCCCGCGGGTCAGCGCCACCAGCGTCAGCGCGGTCTTCTGCCGCGAGCTGGCGCGCGAGATGTAGAGCGGGTAGACCAGTTCATCGGTGGGGAATTCGATGCCGATGGGCTTGACGTCGTCGAGCACCGGCTTCTGCTCGGCGACGGTCGGGCGCACGCGCAGCGCCACGAAGTACCAGCGCCGGCGCACGTAGTGGTCGATCACATCCGCGTGCTGCGTGGGCGTGGCGTAGCCGTTCTCGTTGAGCCACTCAATGAGCACCTCGGGACCGGTGGCCGAGAGCACCGAGACGTCGTAGTCGCCCACGTCCATGCGCCGGTGCACGGTCACGGTCGGCTCGGGGCCGCCCGGCACCATGCCCTCGGCCGACGGGGGGGCCAGAGCGTCCTCGTACGGCCTGTGCCGCGCCTCCGGCGTTTCGATGTGCGTCTCCACGCGTGGGGCGGTGGTGTCGAGCAGGTGTTCGATGAACTCGGCGGAGGCGACGAAGACGTCGTCCTCCCCGGGCTCGCCGGGCACGGGGATCACCCAGGCGAACTCGCCCGCGGGGCCCTGGTAGGTGGTCTGCAGCAGCAGCGCCTCGCGGCCCTCGCCGGCCTCGATGATGACGCCCTTCTGCTCGGTGGAGACGGCGCCGAGGTCGCCGTAGATGTGCGAGTACATCTCCTCAGGGGGCATGAACATTCCGTCGGGTGCGGCGGGGCAGAGGGACAGGAGGAGTGCGGCGCCGATCAGTGCGACCTGACAAACGCGCATGATGATCCCCCGTTCACGTGCGGCGTCGGTGTGCGATGCGGCTCCACAGATTCAAACACGGCGCCCGTCCGTTCAGTTCCGGGGCGCGGGCGCCTGGGCGCCGCGCGTCGGCACCGGGCCGGTCAGGTCGCACTGCAGGGAGAACTGGTGCTGGGCGATGTCGGGGACGCAGGACGTTCCCCCGCAGAGCTGCCCGAGCGTCGGGCTGAAGGTGCGCACCTCGATGCGTCCCTCCGCCGGCACGAAGCGCATCAGGCGGAAGTAGCCCTGGCGGATGTCGCACAACAGCTCATCGACGGTGTTGCCGTGTACGCCCGTGGCCTGCATGCGCATCGCCTGCGTGCGGCTCTGATCGCCCGCGAGCACCAGGATGATGTTCGGGTGGCGGCTGATGAGCTTGTCCCAGATCTGCTGCGGGGAGTTGCCGCGCTCGCCGTGGCATTTGACCCAGCGCATGCGGCCCTTGGGGTCGGCGAAGTAGCCGATGCTCTCCGTGGGGCGCTCCAGCGGGCCGAGGTACATGTGCGTGGTGACGATCGCGCGCCGGTCGCGGTGCAGGTTCAGGACCAGGCTCGCCCATGCCAGCACATCGTCGGGCGCGTTGCACTCCAGATGAAGGAAGATCAGGTCCACACCCTCGGCGCTGATGAGCTGGTAGCTGTTGCCGTTGTTATCCGGGCTGCCGCCGTACCAGTCAAAGCCCTCGAAGCGCTCGCGGCCGAAGAACTCCTCGTAGAGCGGCTTCTCGCCGGTGCGCGCGACCATGTCGTGGTTGCCCACTGACAGGCCGTAGGGCAGCACGCCGTGCAGCGTGTCCATGGCCCGGCGCGCGTTCTCCCACTGCCGCCGCTCGTCCGCGCGGTCCACGATGTCGCCCTGGTGGGTGACGAAGACGATGCGCTGGGCCTCGCGGTTGTCCACGATCCACCGGGTGATGGCCTCGAAGGTCTCGGGGCTGGTGGCCGCATAGTTCTGCGTGTCGCCGATCACGGCCACCGTGAACGTACCCTCGGGGGCGGGCGGCACCTGCGCCCATGCCCACGACGCCAGCGCCAGGAGCAGCGCCAGCATGATGGCGAACGGCCGTCTGTGCTTCATCGGTTCCCTCCAGGATGCTCGTCGTGCCGGTTCCTTGTATCGCACGCCCATCCGCAGAAACATCAGCCCGCCCTTTGACTCCATCGGTGGGCGTGGTATAATCATCATGACTCGGGTAGCGGCTGGAGCTGTCGGTCTCCGACGAGCGCTAAGACAGCCGCCTCACCTGGGTCTTTTTCTTTGCGGGCTGCCGGGCCGCCAGTGCCAGACGTTGAATTTGGGCTCGAGCCATCTGAGCCTGCGTCGCCAGGTGCCGGGGGCGAAGTCTCTCATCCCGAGCTTGCCCAGCAGATACCGACGAATCTTGTTCTTCCACGGGTTCTCGGCCGGCACCAGGTCGTTCAGGATGCAGCCCGTCAACAGGTCGCACATCTGCAGCGGGATGTACGTGTCGATCTTCGAATCCACTTCCTGGACGTGTCGCAGGATCGGAACCCGGTGACCGGCAGACCAGTCAACTCCGGGCCGACAGAAGGCTTCGCCCATCACCTCGACAAAGCGGTCGCCTCGGCACCGCGTCATGCGCTCGGCCAGCAGCACCCCACCCTCAATGCCGTCGGAATTGTGCCCGATCAGCAGCTCGCAGAACTTCTTGTAGGCACGTGCTCGCTTCAGCACATCAGACTCGAACACCGCCCCGAAGCGCTTGAGGTCAAGCAACGTCTGATCGACCACGATGCAGCGGTACCACGCGTCCTCACTGAAGAATAAGTCCACCACTTCCGAGGCCACGCGGTAGTCGCATTCGCGGTAGCAGTTGTTGTACTTGATTTCGCGCCATCCCCCCGTGGTCTCGCAGTAGGCGGCAGCGGCGCGGATCCCGATCATCTTCCGGACAACGGGCTTGCTGTCGGGGAGGAACAGCGCGCCAAGCAGAAGATACCGATGGTGGTTGTCATAGCTCTCGTCAAGGTAGATCACCATCTGGCGCGCTGCTCCCTATCCTGAACATCACTCTTGCGACACGGCCTGCCGCGCCGTCGTCGTCGCCGTTGCCTTCCCGCTGCTCCGCTGGGGCGGGCCAGGTCGTGGGCAAGGCATGGCCCTACATGCGCATGGAGCCCTCGAGGCCCACGGCGTCGGCGACGCGCTGGGCGTCCGCCACGATCTCGCGCACCTGCCGGCGCTGCTCGTCGCTCAGCGGGCAGCGGTTCTCGGCGGTCTCCAGCAGCCGCCGCGCCCTGGCGCGCGCGTTCTCCAGCATGGTCTGCGGGTTGTCGATCCACGCCACCGGCACCTGCGTGTCGATCAGCTCCGGCAGGTACAGCTCGTCGCGGAAGTGCTTCGCGGTATGCTCGTGGCCCAGGAAGTAGGCCCCGCGTGGCGCCACCTCGCAGATGACTTCCTCGGCGATAGTCTCGGGCGTGACCTCGATGCCCTGCAGCAGCCGCTCAAAGTGGCGCATCATCTCGACGTCAAGCATGAGCTGCACCACGCTGCCCACGTCCGCGACCGCCAGCGTCGCCAGTGAGCCGAACGAGCGCTGCCCGCCCATGATCGCCCAGGTGGTCTGCATGGTCTTCTCCATCATCGACTGTGCGCCCGGCGCCTTTGCGCAGGTGGTGGGGCCGCCCTGCGCGGTCACGCGGCCGCCGAAGAGGTGCGCGCTCATGGCGCGCGCGGCCAGGCTGATGAGCTGCACCGCCGGTCCGGACTGAGTGTGGATGCCCGAGCGCGGGTCGATGGTCAGCGGCCCGGCCGCCCAGCCCATCAGCCGATCCTCGACCGCGAGCGTGATGGCATTGCACTGCAGCACCTCGGCGGTGGACAGCGCCAGACAGCCGGCGAGCGTCACCGGCGTCGCCGCGCCCGCCACGGGCATGGTCGAGATGGTGAACGGGTGGCCCATCAGCTCGCGCGCGCGCATGGCGATGGCGATGTTCTCGCCGGTGAGCATGAACGGGGTGTTCCACCACGCCTTGGCGGCGAAGGTGGGCGCGCGGTTGACGGCCTCGCGGTCGCCGCCGCGGGCGAGCGTATCCAGCTCGATGAAGTGCTCCAGCAGCTCGGCGGTGTAGACCGAGACGCGGTAGGGGCGGCTCGAGTTGAGGATGATGGTGGCGAAGGCGTGCACCTCGGCGGTGGCGGCAGGCACGTCCTGGGGGATGAAGGTAGGATGCGAGCGCCCCAGGTTGGGGATGGCCTCGACCACGCGCGAGAGGTCCGCCAGGTCCTGCACGGTCGCCGCACGCACCCGGTCGGTCTCCACGTCGCAGCACCACAGCGCCTGGCCGGAGGCCGAGTAGCTGATGGTGTCGGCGCAGTCGGGCAGCTCGGTCGGCATGCCCGCCCTGTGCTGCGCGATGCGCTCGGTCACGCGCCCGATGACCTCGTCGGGGAAGTGCACGCGCGTCTGGTCGTCGCTGATCTCGCAGCCGACGTCGCGCAGCGCCGCGAGGAGCCGATCGGTGCAGGTATCCTCCCGCCCGCCCGGCGATGCGCCGGTCACGCGCAGCGGCACGCGCGCGGCGATGCGCACCGCGGCCTGCGCGATCTCATCAAGCTCAGATTCGTCGAAGACAACGGGGGGAATGCACTTGAGCTTCATCGACAGACCTCCAGCGCCGGGCAGCGTCAGGCCCCGAGCAGTTCGCCGGCGTGGGGAAGGGGGCCTCTTGCGGTGAGACTGTGAGAGCGTGGGCAGCCTCCACTTGCCGCCGTGCTACCGCGCGGCTACAATGCCCGCACCGACGACACGCACAGGAGGTCCCCATGCGCACCGCGATCGTCACACTGCTGCTGGCGCTGCCCGTCGCGGCATTCGCCCAGGAGGCCGGCCCCGTGGTCATCCTCGAAGAGCACACCTCGGTCGCCCCCTGGACCGGCGAGTTCACCTTCACCGTTCCCGGGTTCTCCATCGAGCACCAGGTGCGGCTGAGCCTGGAGGCGCGCATCGACAACGCCCGCCTCAGCGGCTCCAACCCCTGGTTGCGCATCGCGGTCAACGGCACCTGGCTCGCCGAGGACGCGCTGCTCAACAAGCTCAACGACTTCGCCACCGTCGGCGGCACCGACCTCACCTGGGTGAAAGGCTCTCGCTTCCGCATCCTCTACTCGCCCGACTTCGAGGCCGCTCTCGATCCCGAGAACCCGTACTCGGTGCCCGAGGGCGATCCCTACCGCTTCGTGCTCGACGTCACTCCCTACGTGCACCCCGGCGAGAACACGCTGGAGCTGCAGCACCTCAAGGTGCTCGAGGACCCGTCCACCATGGTCATCCGCAACGTGCAGGTCGAGGTGGGCCGCGCCATCGCGCCGCCTGAGCCGGAGATCGCGCCTGCGCCGACCGGCCCGCTGACGACCTTCGTCGCGCGCGAGCCCGAGCCCATCGACATGACCGTGCGCCTCGACCCCGGCGGCGCCATCGTCCTCGAGGCGGGCGGGCGCAGCTTCGAGGTCGCCACGCGCATGGGCCTGCCCGCCGGCGAGTGGCTGCAGACGCCTCCCGCGGGCGCGGGCGTCGCCATCGAGCGCGGCGGCAGCGCCTCGGCGCAGTGGCCGGCGGGCGTGTGGCGGGTCGAGCGCACGGTCACCGTCCACGACGACCACGTCGCGGTCGCCGACACCCTCACCAACACCGCCGACACGCTGCGGGGCCTCATCATCGAGCACTTCGCGCCCATCGCCCCGCAGCCGGCCGCGGTCCGGCTCGCCGGCCGCCCGGTCACCACCTCGGCGAGCCGCGCCTACAACCCCGCCCACCCGTCGGTCTACCTGCGCTGGCCCGACTGCGGCCTGGCGCTGCTGGCTGAGGACGACGTGCTGCGCGTGCAGGCCACGGCCTTCCGCCAGCCCGAGCGCTTCGGCCTCAGCGACGACCGCCTGGCGCTCGCCGGCGGGGACGCGGTGACGCTGGAGTGGAGCCTGTACCCGACCCCCGGCGGCGACTACTGGGACTTCGTCAACGCGGTGCGGCGCAACTGGGATGTCAACTTCACGATCCCCGGACCGTTCGTCTTCGGCGCCGGCATCTACGCCGGCTGGGAGCCGGAGGAGTACGCGCAGTGGATGCGCTCGCGCAACATCAAGATCGTGTGCGGCGGCATCGCCAAGTATGCCGACGGGCTCTACGCCCACGGTACCGGCATCCTGTTCGCGCCCGAGTTCATCGCCAATGAGCGCGACTGGATCAGCAAGATGCGCGAGGCCGCGCCTGAGACGCTGCCGCTGTGCTACTTCCACTCCTTCTGCTGCACCGAGCCCGATGGCGAGGAGAAGTATGCCGACTCCCGCCTGCTCAACGCCCAGGGCGAGCATGTGGGCTATCCCTACCGCTACCGCCTGCCCCTCTACGTGCCCACGCGCGAGAACAGCTACGGGCAGTCGCTGTGGGGCTTCGTGGACACCATCCTCGACACCATCGGCGCGGCCGGCATCTACTGGGACGAGATGAGCCACAGCGTGCTGTGGTACGCCGAGGATATGGCCTGGGACGGCGTGAGCGCGGTCATCGACCCCGACACCCATGAGGTCATCCGCACCTTCACCTCGGTGCCGCTGATCACCCAGCCGCTTAAGCTCGACATCATCGAGCACGTGCGCGAGCGCGGGTGCTTCCTGATGGCCAACGGGCAGGCGACCACGCGCACCATGACGCGGCAGCAGATCGTGCGCTTCGTCGAGACCAACACCTTCTCGGCGGTGGTCAACACGCATCTTGGCTGCCCGCTGGGCCTGGGCAACCACCACGGTGACGACACGCCCGGCGAGTCGGCCGGCAACGCCCGCGGCATCCTGCAGCAGAGCGCGCTCTACTACGGCCACTACTACGTGCGCGAGCCGGCGCAGTGGAACTTCTACGAGCCGATGTTCCCGTTCACGCCGGTCGAGCTGCGCGAGGGCATGGTCATCGGCGAGGAGCGCATCGCCACCGCGGTCTCGGGGCGCTTCGGCTTCCCCGACGGCGCCGAGGCCGAGGTCTACGTGGTCGGCGGGGACGGCCTGCGCGTGCTCGCCCCGGACGTGACCGAGGTGGTCGAGGACGGCTGGCGGCTCTATGAGATCCGCATGCCGGGCGATCAGTTCGCGATCCTTGTGCGGAAGTGAAGCCCGAGCGCGGGCGACCGGCCGGGCCTCACCCCCGAGACCGCGCTGCGGTCTCTTCCCCCGTCCCGGAGAGGGGGACACGGCAGACGCGGCGAATCTGGCCCCGAGGACCACGGACACACGCAAGGAGAGCGACCATGATCATCGACCGGCTGGAGAACGCCGACCGCTACGCCGAGATGCATCCGGGCTTCCGCGCCGCCTTCGACCTGATCCGCGACTTCGACTTCGCAAGCGCGCCCGAAGGCGCGCAGGAGATCGATGGCGAGCGCCTGACCATCAACGTGCTGCGCCGCGACCTCAAGGCGCCCGAGGACGCGAAGCTCGAGGCGCACGAGAAGTACGCGGACATCCAGGTGATGGTGCGCGGCGACGAGGTCTTCGGCTGGAAGCTCACCGGCGAGTGCGAGCAGCCGCAGGCGCCCTACAACCCGGACAAGGACGTGATCCTGTTCGACGACGCGCCGGACGCGCACTGGCCGCTGCTTGAGGGCATGTTCGTGGTGTTCTTCCCCGAGGACGCGCACGCGCCCATGATCGGCGAGGGCCAGGTCGAGAAGCTCGTGGTGAAGGTGTTGTTGTAGCGGCGAGCGACGGCGCCTCACTCCCTCCTGCGCTGTCGCGCGGGTGTCCCCCTCTCCTTGGCGCGCCTTCGGCGCGCGGGCAGGAGAGGGGGAGAACGGCAACGGCGGATGCGAGTGTCGAGCGAGGGGCGAGGAGAAACGCCCGACGGCGCGGCCCTTCCGTGGCACGGGCGTCCCCGCCCGTGCGCCGTTGTCGTCCTCCGTCCTATCGCGGCTCGCGCGCAACTTCCGGGCGGGTCGAGTAGTCCAAGAACCAACGGCGCCGTTCGACCCGCACGGGCGCCGGTGACGAGCCCCGAGGGGGACCTGCCATGCGCACCGCCCTCGCCGTGCTGATGGTGATGCTCTGCGCCGCCGGCGTGATGGCGCAGCCCTCACCCGCGGACACCGTGCCCTTCGACCACTGGGCCTATGATGCCGCCCAACTGCTGCGTGACGCGCTGCCCAATGACTTCGCCGAGCACGTGCCACACGACCGCGCGCTCACTCGCTATGAATTCGCCATGTTGGCCCTGCAGGCCACGCGCTTCAGCCTGATCGACGCTGACGCGGCCCCCGCGAGACCCACGGCCCCACAGGCTGCGGCCGTGTGGCGACGGCTCGCGCGCGAGTTCCTGCCCGAGGTCCAGAACGCGTGCGAAGACATCATGTACCTGCGCCGCGATCACTACGATGGCGCGCCGCCGCTGCCCGGGCCGCCGACGATCGACTCTGCGCTCGGCGACATGGCCACGGTCATGCTCCACCAGATGCCCGGCGACCACTGGCTGTATCCCGAGGTGCAGCGACTGCTGTGGACGGCGCCCGGACTGAAGCGCGCGGCCGCCCCTCCCGAAGACCGCCACCCGGACGACACGCTGCCCTTCGAGCACTGGGCGTATCAGGCGATGCTGCGCGTGGCCCCGATCGTGTTCCCAAGCGAACGCGACCGAGCCATGCTCGTGGACCGCGCGGTCAACCGCTGGGAGTTCGCTATACTGGCCTCTGCCCTGTTCAGGAAGCTCTTGCAGGCCGAGGAGTCGGTACAGGACCCCGAGGCGGTGGAGATCACCTGGGCGCTGCTGGCGCTGGAGTTCTGGCCGGAACTGGAGGACATGGAGGCAACCGACGCTATCAGGCGCGTGGGAGAGGACCACTGGCTTCACGCCACGGCCCAGCGCGTGCTCGCGATTGTCGGCGATGACGGCCGGGAGGGCATGTAGGCCTTCCCCGCCACGGCGACCACGACCACGGCGCGGCGGGGTACCAGCCCTCGCCTTACGACGGCAGACGGCGACGGTTGCGGCGCCCGCCCCCGCGAGGGCGTGTGTCCCTCAGCGTGACAGCGCCATCCCCCGCAGCTTCGCGAGGCTCAGTTCCGCGAGGCTGTCCACCACGAGGTCGGCGTCCGCGAGCTTGTCGGCCTCGACGGAGCTGGTGATCGCCACGCAGATCATGCCCGCGGCCCTGGCGGCCGCGACTCCGGCGGGCGCGTCCTCGAACACGATGCAGCGCTCCGGCTCGATCCCCAGCCTCGCCGCGGTCACCAGGTAGATCTGCGGGTCGGGCTTCTTCTTCGTGACGTCATCGCCGGTGATGACTGCGTCGAACCACTCGAGCTTCAGGCCCGTGCCCTCGATCACCGGGAACTGCTTGTCGGCGTTGCCCGAGGTGGCGATGGCAAGCCCCACGTCCGCGGACACGCGCGCGGCCTGCACGATCGCCATCACCCCCGGCATCGCCGGCAGCGGATGGTCCTTCAGCAGCTCGAAGAAGTTCTGCCTGCGGCGCTCGACCGCGGCCTCAGTATCGATGGTGACGCCGTGCTTCTCGGCCACGCCCTCGACATAGCGCTCGTCGCCGGTGCCCACGAACTCCCGGTACTCTTCCGGCTGCACCTCCGCGCCGTAGAGCTGGTGCATCATCAGCGCGCTCGCGCGCGCGTTCAGCGTCTCGGTGTCCGCGACCACGCCATCGACGTCGAAGATCAGCGCCCACTGCATGGTCGGCGTCCTCCATCGCGGCTGGCTTCGATGCGCACGACTATCTTGCGCGCGGGCACGGCCGAATCCTCCCCGGCAGGTGGCGCGCACCCACGCGGCCAAGTACACCGCCGTACCTTCAGCAGACCCTGAGTGTCGGAGGCGACGGCGATGCGCAGGATGGTGGCGATACTGCTGCTCGCGGGAACACTGGCGCCGGCGTGGGCGCACTGGGAGGCGGAGAGCGATCTGCCCGAGTGGGCGCGGCGAGGCAGACTCCACTGGTGCCTGCACTACTCCACCGCGAACCGTGAGCTGGTGGAGCTGTTCGCCGACCACCACCAGACGCTGCTGCACGGTGGCAGCTTCGATAGCGACGAGACCGCCGCGTACGCCGCCGAGCGCGGGCTGCGCTACATGCCCTATGTGTGCTCGCGTACCACCCGGACGCGGGAGATCGAGCAGAATCCACAACTTGCTGACGCAGTGGTGCTGAACGGCGAGGGCGAGGAGGTGCTGGCGTACAACAACCCGGTGCGGCGCTACGGCTCGCTGTTCACCGACGCCTGGCCGGAGTGGGTGCGCGAGCGCACGCGGCGCGTGTGGGATCGGCCCGACGTGGCCGCGATCTTCTACGACAACGCCTTCTGGACGTTGCAGGACTATCACCCGCAGGCCATCGCCGCCTGGCAGGCGTGGGCGCGTGAGCACGGCCTCGATCCGGCGCCGGGCGGCCCGCCGACCGAGGGCGAGCTGGCGGCGCCCGCGCGGGCGTTCGTCGCCGAGACGCTTCGCCGCTATCACATGGGCCTGCACGACTTCTGCCGCACTCACGAGCCGCCGCTGCTGAACTCCCCGAACCTCGGCGGCGGCAGCGGCTACGGGCTCGCCGCCGTCGAGGCGGGGGCCATCGACCTGGTGTTCTATGAGACCATGAGCCACCCGCCCTTCGACCGCAACGGCTGGCGCTACAAGGTCGGCCTCGCGGCCTCGCACGGACGGCCGACGGGCATGCTGATGTACATTCCGGCCCGAATCGGCGAGGCGCGCGGTGAGAAGACCTGGCACGAAGGCATGCACCACTTCTTCTACCCATCTTCGCCGCTGCCCGAGGAGTTCGCGCTTGCGGCGTGTGAGGCGGCCGCCTGCGGCGGGACCTACATCCCGTGCTACAACCTGTTCCCGTCGCTGCCCATCACGGACACCGGCGACCCCTTCAACCGGCGCATCTACCGCGAACTGCAGCGGACCTATGACTTCATCGCCGCGCTCGACGACCTGTACGCCGACGCGCAGCCCGCCGGCGACGTCGCCGTGCTCTATTCTCCAGCGACCGACCTGCAGAATCGCCGTCTGCAGGAGGCCCCGGCGGTGGGCCGCGCGCTCTCCGATGCGGGCATCCCCTATGAGGTGCTGGTACCGAGCGACCTGGCCGCTGACAGCGTCGGCCCGGCGCGCACGCTCATCGTCCCGGGCGCGGCGTATCTGGGCGAGGACGCCGCCGACGGTATCCTGCGCTTCGCACGCGCGGGCGGCCGCGTGGTCGTCACCGGCGAGTACGCGGTCTACGATGAGATCGGCCGTCCCGCCCGGCCGCCATCGGCGCGCGAGCTGCTCGCGCCGCTGCGGCTGGTGAGCCGCGGCGTCCGCGACTGGGCGCTGGAGGGCTTCGAGCCGGAGGGGCCGTCGCACGTGAAGGTGACCGGGGAGGTGGGCGTCGCCTCGCTGGTGCACGAGGGCCCGCCGGGCCGCTACGTGGCGCACATCCAGATCAGCGACGAGAACGACGGCACCAGCCCGGTGGAGTTGTCGGTCGCGGGAGAGACCGTGTTCCGCGCGCTGCTCGACCGCGAGGATAACTCGCTGCGCTGGCTGACCACCGAGCCGTTCGAGCTGGGCACCGGTGACACCGTAACCCTCACCGTGCGCCCCGATGGCGGCGAGCCGGGCCGCACGCACGCCATCGTGCTGGTCGAGGTCGAGGCCGAGGCCGGCGAGGGCGCAGCCATCGGCGACGGCCGGGTGCTCTACTCGCCGACCGGGCTCCAGACGCTCGACGCAGCGCGGCTGGCCGAGCTGATTCAACCGGCTGCGCGCCTGCCTGAGCCGGGTGAGGTCTTCCTGAACCTGATGGACGTGCCTTCGATGGGCGTGCGCACCGTGCACCTGGTGAACTACGACTTCCGCTACCAGGTCGAGCACAAGGGCCTGTGGTTCTCCGACGACGGCTCGTCCGAGGCGCGCATGTTCTTCGGCGGCCAGCCGGTGGTGGTGCGCAAGACCGTCATCATCGACGAGCCGCAGGCGGTCGTCGATCCGGTCATTCAACTCCATGCCTTCGCGACGTCCGCGACCGACGCCCGCCTGGTCGTGAGCCTCAACGGCCAGGGAGTGGGGGAGATCGACCCCGAGCAGATCCGGCGCGCGGGCTGGGTGGACCTGCCGGTGCCGCGCGAGATGCTGGCGGGTGAGAACGTCATCGAGGTCCGCGCCGAGGGCGAACTCGACGGCATGGACAGGTGGCTGCAGATCAGCATCGACACCGACACCAACGAGGGCCGCTCGGCCTTCAGCACCGACGACGGCGCCACCTTCAGCAGCGACGACCTGTCCACCGACCTGGCGGCGCAGACCGGCGAGTACATGATCCGCATCCGCGACCTGGCACCGGGGCAGACCGATCACGATCCCGCCAACCTGCTGCGCAACCCCGGCTTCGAGCAGACTCACGTGCCGCACTCGGAGACCACCCTGACGGTCGTGCCCGCCCGCGACCTGGTGGTAGAGCTGCCCGGCGATGCG
>JALGVA010000135.1 GCA_029820295.1 Candidatus Zipacnadia bacterium | reverse complement strand
TCGGGCTTCTTCGTCATCACCGCCTGGGGCGCGCCCGACGAGGACCAGAGCCACTGGGTGATCGAGCCGGTGAAGCGCTGGGCCAGGGGTTTCAAGGCGCGCTACCTCGGCGAGGTGGGCGCGGCGGTGGCGGAGTGGGGCGCGGTGGCGGAGATACCCGGCAAGCTCGACGAGGCGCGCGAGAAGGGCGCGCAGGCCGTGCGCACGATGCGCGAGGGGTAGGCGCCGTTGCCCCCTCCGGAACGGAGGGGGCGGAGGCCGCGCAGCGGCCTCTGGGGGAGGCCCGCTGGTCGGCGGTCGTGGCGGGCGAGGGCGCCACCACTCATGAGTGAGGTTACCGTCGCGCAGGTCGGGCTTCCAGCCCGACTCTGGCGTCCGGGGAATGAGGGTCGGATGGAGCGGCGACGGATCGATCGGGCCGTGCTGGCGCTGTGGTGCCGGGAGCTGGGTGCGCTCCTGCGCCTTGAGGTGCCGGCGCTCAGCGCGCTTGAGGTGGTCGCGCAGGAGATCGAGCCGCTGGCGGCCGCAACCGTGGCACTGCAGACCGCGGTGCAGGGTGGTGATTCGCTGGCCCGGCGCATCGCCGGGATGCACGAGGTGTTCCCTCCCGTGGTGCGCGCGGCGGTGCTGACCGGCGAGGCCACCGGCCGCCTGCCCGAGGCGCTGATCGCCGCCGGCGACTGCCTGGCCGAGCAGGCGCGGCTCAACGTCACGCCGACGACGGCGGCGCGCCTGGCCGAGCTGGCCGAGCAGACCGCGCCCGCTCCGGCGGTGCTGCTGGCGCGGCGGTTGCTGGGCCGCGCCATCGAGCTGGGCGCACCGCGTCTGCGCATCACCGGCGGCGCGCAGGGCGGCACGGCCGAGGCCGAGGTCGGCGGGCGCTGGGAGGTGCTGGAGCAGGTCGAGCCCGAGGTCTTCGGCGCGCTGTGCCGGCGCGTCAAGCTCATGGCCGACATCCCCTACTGGATCGTCGAGCCCGCGGTCGGTACCATCCACTTGAATACCGCCGAACAGGGCACGTGGACCCTGGCGGTGCAGGCTATCCCCGACGACGACGGCGTCGGCCAGCACATCGAGATGACGCTCATCGCACGCGAGCAGGAATGATCCGCGCGCCCGTGGCTCCCTCCTCACGGCCCGCCGCCGGCCACCTTGTTCGGCACGAACGCGGAACGTGCCGCCCCGTACATTGTCCGTACCTCCGGAGCATCACCCTTCGACATCGACCGCCGCGAGACCGCGCCCGCTCCGCGGGTCGGGTGGGGACATGACGCCGACGGTCCTCTCGCCAAGGCAGCGCTTCGAGCGCCGGATGACCGGCGCGCTCATCGCCGGCGACGTGGTCGCCTGCCTGCTGGCGATGGTCGCCGCCTACCTGCTGCGGTTGCATGTCCCCGAGACCATGCTGACCCCGCTGGGCCATCCGCCCGAGCTGTACGTGCAGGCCGCGCCCGTGGTGGTCGCGCTGTGGCTGATCGCGTTCTTCGCCCGCGACCTGTACGACGTCGCGCGCTTCCGCTCGCCCATGGCGGAGGCGGTGGCGACGCTCAGCGCGGTCTCCATCGCCACCATCCTGCTCGCCGCCGCCTCGTTCCTGTCGCGCACCGACTACTCGCGCGCGATGCTCATCCTGTTCTGGCTGGCGGGCATGGTGATCGCGGTTGTCGAGCGCGCGCTGCTGGCGGCCTGCCGTCGGCGCGTGCTTGACAGCCCGGCGGCGGAGTCGCGCACCATCATCGTCGGCTGCGGCGATCTCGGCCAGGTCGTAGCGCAACGCGTGCGCCGCTACCACACGCTCGGCTACACGCTGGTGGGCTTCGTGTGCGCGCAGCGCTCGCGACCGGCGGAGATCGATGGCTTGCCTGTGCTGGGGCATCTTGACGACCTCCAGGAGATCGTGTCCGAGCATGACATCGACGAGGTACTGGTCGCCAACCCCGACCTGGACGTGGATCGGCTGATGGCGCTGATCGCGCGCTGCCGGGACCTCCCGGTGCACTTCAACCTGGTGGCCGGGCCGCTGCAACTGCTGACCGGGTCGATGGAGATCTCGGGGCTGGCCGACCTGCCCGTCGTGCCGCTGGGGCGCAGGCTCTTACCGAGCTGGCAGGAGACGGTCAAGCGCGCGCTCGACATCATCGGCAGCCTGGTGCTGCTGGTGCTGACCGCGCCGGTCTGGCTGATAGTGCCGCCGCTGATCCGCCGCGAGACCGGCGCGAGCGCGATCTTCCGCCAGGAGCGCATCGGCCTCGACGGCCGGCCGTTCACCATGCTCAAGTTCCGCACCATGCGCCCCGAGGCCGACCCGTACGCGCCCGCGCCCACGGCCGATGACGACGAGCGCATCACGCCGGTCGGCCGCTGGCTGCGCCGCTTCAGCCTCGACGAGCTGCCCCAGCTCATCAACGTGCTGCGTGGCGAGATGAGCCTGGTGGGACCGCGCCCGGAGATGCCCTTCCTGGTCGAGCAGTACCAGCCGTGGCAGCGGCTGCGGCTGCAGGTGCGCCCGGGGCTGACGGGCCTGTGGCAAATCCTGGGGCGCAAGGACCTGCCGCTGGTGGAGAACATCGAGTACGACTTCTACTACATCAGCCACCGCTCGCTGTCGATGGACCTGATGATCGTGCTGCGCACCATCCCCGTCGTCCTCTTCGGCAAGGGGGCGTACTGACGCCGGGGCATGGCCGGGAACCGGCAACGGTCAACCGGCAACCGGGAACGGCGCACGACAACGGCGCAGGTGCGAACGGGATCACGGAGGCCGCGGTGCGGTCTCTTCGGGGGGCCGCCCAAACGTCCCGCCTCACCATGATGGCGACGTGCGGCCGTTGTCGTTGTGGCTCCGGCGCCCACGCCGGGGTGTGGCGCGAAGCGCCGCCGTCGTCGGCACGCCGATCATCCGCGGGTAACCCGCAGGTCCCTCGCACGCGCGGCGCGAATGCCACCCGTGAGGTGATCGCGCCATGCGCCGCGACCGCGCCCTCGCCGTCATCGTGTTGGCCCTGATCGGCCTGCCCGTCGCCGCACACTGTTCCTGGGATCCCGATGCCCGCACGCTGAGCAACGGCCTGCTGACGGTGCAGCTCCCCGCGGTCGGCGCGCCCTGTGAGATCGCCATTCTGCGCGGCGAGAAGACGGTGGCCTCACGCGCATGGTACTTCTGCGTGGTCAGCCATCCGACTGATCCGAACCTGACCTTCCGCTCCAACGGCGAGACGCTCGCGCTCGAGGTGCTCGAGGACACGCCCGAGCGCGTCGCGGTGCGCACCACCTCCGCCACCGACTACGCCGACGATCCGGGCCTCGGCAGCTTCGAGATGACCTGGGCGCTGCGCGCGGGCGTGCCCGTGGTCGAGCATGAGATGACCTTCGTGCCCCGCGAGCGCATGGCGGTGCGCAGCTATCACTTCTACGTGGCGACCGCACGGGCCGCCGGCGACACCCACCGGCTGCACACCGTCGAGCCGGATGGTACGCCGACCGCGATGCCCGCCCGCACCTCGGCCGCCTACGGGCGCATCGCCCTGCCCACGCGCCCGGCCTGGGCCGCGCTCGAGGACCTGGGCTCAACGCTCACGCTCTCGCTCGGCGCGCCGGCCGCCGATGTGAGCCGGTACATGTACTCGATCGACTTCACCCGCTTCGAGCTGAGCCGCTCCGGTGGCTTCGTCACTCCAAGCGAGCCGCTGCACGACTTCGCGCTGATCGGTGTCGCCGAAGGTCCCGCGCCGCTGCTCGCGCTGCACCGCGACTTCCTCGCCCGCGTTGAGCGCCCCGAGCGTGAGGCCGAGCCGCCTCTGCCCGCGCCTGACCTGATGGCTGAGCCGGAGCTGGCCCTCAGCCCCGACTTCGAGGCCGCGAGCGGCGCCCTGACCCGGCTCGACTCGCCCGCCGGCCCGCTGCTGGCCGCGGCGGGCGGCGTGGTCTTCGTCGAGTGGCCCGGGCGCACGCGCATCACCTCCGCCGACGGCCAGGCGGCGGGTCTCGGGCGCGTGGGAGAGCCGCCGACGTGGCAGTGGCGGGGCAGGGGCCTGCGCGCCGATCATCGCGTCGAGATGAACGCGATCGGGCGGACATGGACCGTGGCGCTGCGCAATGAGGCCGACGCGCAGCGCCTGCTCGAGGTGCGGCTGGAGCTGCCGCTGGCCATGCGTGAGGGCTACTTCTGGGACGGTCTGCGGCTGGTGCGCTTCGACGAGGACGCGCTCGATCATGAGCTGACGACCACGGTGCCCGGCGGCACGCAGTCGCAGGGCATCTTCCCGGCCGTCTGCGTCCACGACGACCGCGCCGGCTTCGCGGTCGGCATCGAGCCCATGCAGATCGAGTCATTCTACGGCGCGCGCCTGCAGCGCACCGAGGACGGCTCGCACACCCTCTCCTACGTGCTGCGCTGGGCGCTGCCGCCCGGCGGTGAACGCGAGGCGCGCTTCGTGCTCTACCCCATCGACCCGCGCTGGAGCTGGCGCAGCATGGTCGCGCGCTACTGGCAGGCGTGGCCGCAGGTCTTCGCGGCCCCGCGGCGCGACGATGTCTGGGGCCTCTACTCGGCGGCGAGTCCGCGCGCCGTCTTCGAGCAGGGCGACCGCTTCATCGAGCGCTGCCGTCGGCTGCGCGTGGGCGCGATGGAGCTGTACGCGCCCTTCAACCGCACCGGCGACTTCTATCCCGACGACGGGCCCGCCTACGAGCGTGGCGACTTCCGCCTCACGCGCGAGCAGATGCGCGCGATGTATGACACCTCCGACATCGCCTGCTGCACCATCTCCTACGTGATCCCCACCAAGTGCGAGCGTGAGCTGGCCACGACCAGCTACGCCGACTCGGTCATCCGCACCGTGGACGGCTCGATGTTCCTCAGCGACCAGTGGGACGTGATGGGCGGCGGCACCGAGAAGCTCGCGGCCATGTTCGCCTGCGGCGACTCGTTCGGCGAGAATCTGTACCACGAGGTGCGGCAGATCGTCGAGAGCTACGCCCCCGAGGGCTTCTACTTCGACAACGGCGCCTTCACCTGGCTCGACTACGGGCGCGAGACGCCCTGGAGCGCTTTCGATGACGACGGCCGCGTGTGGACCAACGCCGGCATCGCCTACGCGAAGCTGCAGGACATGCTTGAGGAGTTCGCCCCGCAGGTGCATCGCAACCCCGGCGAGTTCATCCAGTACTTCAGCGGCTTCCGCGGTCACTCGCACCTGACCAACATCGTCGGCTCGCAGCGCTACTACATCCGCTCGCACCGGCTGATCATGGGCCGCAAGCCCATCTACCCCGGTCATCCACAGCGCATTGCCACGCGCGACGACGTCTACGACATGCTCGAGCTGGGCGGGTTGCCGTGGCTGAACGGCCAGCGCCTGCAGGGGGAGCGCCTGGCGCAGGCGTGGGCGCCGGTCGCGGTGGCGCTGGCACGCGCGGGCTGGCGCCCCGTCACGGACGCGGTCGCCGATGATGCACGCGTCACCGTCGAGCGCTTCGGCGACGAGGATGCGCGGCTCTTCACGGTCCGCAATCACGCCGAGGAGCCGGTGACGGCCACGGTCACCGTCCGCGGCGAGCTACCCGGCCTGCGCGACTTCTTCGGACGCCTCGATGTGCGCGCCGAGGTCGCCGACGGCCTCACCCGCGTGAGCGTGCCCACACAGGCACGGGAGATGGTCTTCCTGACCACCGCGCCCGTGCCGGCGGAGCGCGCGTGGCCGCCCGCCCGGTTCCTCGCGCAGGCCGAGCCGGTCAGCATCATCGCTGAGAGCGACGCGAAGGAGTGCGTGCGCATGGCCCGACGCGTGAAGGGCTTCGTGGAGGAGCAGGCGGCACTGCTCGGGCGCGAGGCGCAGGTAGAGATCGTGGGCGATGCCGGACAGGCAACGTACGACGCTCAGGTCGCCATGCGCCTCGCCGACAGCCCGACGCGCATCGACCAGCCCGCCGAGAAGACGCTGACCGTCGCCTTCGCCGACGAGGCCGAGGCCACGCGCGTGCTGTCGGAGTTCCTGGACACGATCGCCCTGCCCCTCAGCGACGACCCGGCGGCGTTCCTGCCGTGAGGTCACGGGCAGGTCAGCGCTCCGCGATCCTGAAGACCGCGTACACACGCGCCGCCGGGGGCGTGGCGAGCTGCGTGATGAGCCCCTCGTGCTGCGCCTGACCGATCATGCGCGCCAGCGGATCATCGCTGCGGTGAATATCGGGAAAGACCAGCGCGTTGATCACCACATGCGTGACCCCCAGCCGCCGCCACTCGGCCACGAGGTCATCCGCCTCGCTGATCTCCTGGTAGCGGATCAGCCCCGAGTGCCCCGGGTCGGCCCACAGGTAGTCGCGGTCGAGGTAGTACCCGCGCGGCTCGCCGTAGAGCGCGATCTTCGCGTCCGGAGGCGCGGTCTCATTGATGAACTCGCTCATCTCATAGAGCGGCGAGCCCGACAGGTAGGTGTGCGTGTCCACCAGTCCCAGCGCGGCCGGCACCTGCGGCGCCACGTAAAGCGCCATGAGCGCGATAGCGACCGCCGTCCACAGCGCCAGCGCCCAGCGCACCACCACACGCAGCAGCTCCGTGCTGCGCTCGGCCTCGACCACCACCCAGCCCGCCGCCGGCGCCACCAGTGCGAGCGTGGCCATCAGGTAGCGCGCGTACTGCATGCTCCACACCCACCACAGCCCCAGCGCCAGCAGTATCCACAGCATCCAGCGCACCGGCGGCGGCCGGCGGAAGAGCGCCAGCAGCGGCAGCAGCGCCAGCCACAGCGGGCCGATGCTGTCGGTCGCGAAGACCCCCAGCGGCGTCAGGGCGTCGGTGTATGCGGTCGGCTCGAGAGTGACGTAGATGGGCGCCAGGAGCATGTTGACCGGCTGCCGGGGGCCTGCGAAGGCGCGCTGCAGCGGCGGCAGCGTCCGGAAGTGACGATAGGGGGGCAGCTCACCGTGCCCGAAGGCGCGCTGTGAGTACCGGTACTGCGCGGCGTTCTCGGCCGACCAGTAACGCCCGCCGAACAGATCGTAGGCGAAGGGGTAGACCGGATTGCCGGTGAGCACCCAGGTCTTGACGTACCACGGCGCACACGCCGCCAGCGCGATGCCCGCCGAGATCGCAGCCAGGCGCAGGCCCTCGAAGCGCGCGCGCCGGGCGATGACCACCCCCGCGATCAGCACCCCCAACAGCGCCAGGCCCTGCATCTTGAAGCCCGCGCCCGCGCCCGCCATCAGGGCCGATAGCCACAGGCACTGCGCCTGATCGTCGCGCAGCCAGCGCGCGAAGAAGTGCACCGCCAGGATGCCGCAGGCGATCGGCGGCAGGTCTACGTAGCCCACGCCCATCAGGCGCGAGAACACCGGCGTGGTCGCCAGCACCAGCGCCCCGTAGGCTCCGGCGGCGGGCGCGAGCAGCTTGCGCCCGATCAGCGCGACGGCGCCCAGCGCCATCAGTCCGAAGCCCCAGTGGAAGAGCTTGGCCGCGCCGGGTACGCCGAAGACGTGGGCCAGCGCGTAGAACATCTGCAGCGTGGCCGGGAACTGCGAGTGATGGTCGTACCACAGCGGATGGACGCGCCCGTCGCGCGCGTACTGCTTCGCCTCGGCGAGGTGTTCGGAAGTGGCGTCCCAGTCGCTCGGGGCCGCCGGGGCGAGCGCCGCCAGCAATTGCAGGACGATGATGAGCGCCAGCGCGATGAAGGCGAGGCGGTAGGGCGAGCGGATGAGGGCGCGGCCGGCAGTCACCACCAGGCGGGCGGCGGCCGACAGGCACTCGTCGAGGCTGCGCAGCCCCGCCAGCGCGGACAGCAACAGCAGATGCGCCGGCGCCCACCAGCGCAGGTAGCCGAGCAGGCCCAGGGCGAGGATGCCCAGGCCCAGCAGCGCGTGACCGAACACCAGCGCGGCGAGGCCGCGCTCGGCCGGATCATCAGGCGACAGGCGCAGTGTGCGCAGCGCCTGCGCGCCCAGCATGAAGGCCGTCAGCGTGACCGCAAGGTAGATGATGATGCCCAGCACGATGACACCGCTTCGTCCGGCCGCACGGATGCGCTCTCAGCCGTAGATCGCCTGCAGCAGCCCCCGGAGGAAGAGCCCCAGGATCACGATGACCCATGCGGCGCCCGCCAGCGCGCGCGTGTCGGTCACGACGAGACCTCCCGCCATGTCACCTTCATCGGCACAGATCGGCAATGAGCAGCTCGACCACGGTGCGCGGCTCGAGGCGCCCGCCCTTACCCTTGAGCGCCAGGTCCGCCTGGTGGACGCGGTCGAAGGCCCTGGCGAGCTGACCGTCACTGAAGCGCGCGGCCTGCCGCGTCAGCGCCTCGGCCAGCCAGTCCCGGTTCCTGACCGCATCGGCGAAGTTGTGGTGCTCCGGCAGGCGCCCCGTCACCTCCCGCGCGGCGTCGCTGATGTCGCCGGGGCGCACGCGCCGCTGGCGCAGGAAACGTGCCTGCCAGATCAGCCGGAGCTGGCGCGTCACCATCCCGAGGAAGGAGATGCACTCGCCGCTGCGCACGTCCTCAGGCAACAGCCCATCGAGCATGGTCAGTGCCGCGCGCGCGTCCTTCAGGCCAATCGCGTCCACGACCTTGAAGACGTCCGCCTCGCTGACCCGGACTGAGACTTCAGCGACATCGCCGGCGGTCACCCGCTCGCGCTCGCCCACATAGGCGGCCAGCTTCTCGATCTCCGACAGCAGCCGGTCCACGTCGGCGCCGACCGTGTCGCACAGCGCGCCCGCCGCCTCGCGGTCGATGCGCTTGCCCAGCGCCTGCATCTCCGCGGCGACCCAGCCGGGCAGCTCCCGCTCCGACGGCGGGGCCACGTGCACTACCTGCCCCCCGGCCTGAACGGCCTTGCGCAGGTCCGCGGCCACGGGCACGCCCTGTCGCTGTGGGTTGCTCTGGCGCGCGCACACCAGCACCACCGCCAGCCCCGGCTGCAGCGCCGCGAGCCTGGGCGCAAGTTCCCGCTGGCGCACGTTGAGCAGCGCGTCGATGTTGTCCACCACCACCACGCGCCGCGGCGCCATCAGCGAGCCCGACTGCAGCTCCGCGACGATGCCGTCGAGGTCCACCTCATCGGCGTGTACGCGCACCAGCCCGAACTCGCGCTCGGACTCGTCCAGCCACGCCTGCACGATCTGCTCGACCGCCCGGCGCTTGAGCGCGTCGGCCTCGCCCCACAGCAGCGTCAGGGGCACGTCGGTGTGCAGCGCACTCATTATCTGCCCCTCCGCGTGCGCCGGCGCAGCGTGCGCAGGTCCCGGCGCAGGTCTTCGAGCAGTCGGCGTGCGGCCGCGCGCGTCGCGCGCACATCCTCCTCGGCTGGTTCCACGCGCCCGTAGCGCAGGGCGTAGAAGCGGTCGATGAAGTCCTCGAAGCGGTGGCGCACCCGCCCGGAGGTGGCGAGGCCGACATCGGCCAGAGCGTCGCGCACCTCGGCGGGTGTGCGCCAGCGCTCGGCGCCGACGCCCGCGAGGCGGCCGGCGCGGCGGCGGAACCACTCGAAGGCCTCGCCCATCCGCTCGCGTGAGTTCTTCATGCGCACGCGCCGGCGCAGCCAGCGCACGGCCACACTCGGACCGACCACCGCACTGATCAGCGCCAGGCCGATGGCGATGACCACCACGACCCGCCACACCCCCGCCAGAAGGCGGTTGACCCGGATACGCCAGGGCCCGCGCAGGAGGTCGAGCAGGTCACTGCCCGCATCGGCCTCGGCCGCTGCGACATCGAACGGCACCCACCCGACCTCCGGGAAGTATACCTCGGCCCATGCGTGCGCGTCACGCACCCGCGCGATGTACGCCCCTTCGGTATCGTCGTACTCCCCCATCTGATAGCCGGTAGCGATGCGCGCGGGCACCCCCGCCAGCCGGCACATCACCGCCAGGGACGTGGCGAACAGGTCGCAGGCGCCGCGCCGTCCGCTGGTGACGAAGTAGGCCGCCGCGTCCTCGCCCCGTGGCACCGCCGGCGCGCGCGTGGTGTACAGGCAGGTGGTGCTGAGGAACTCGCGGATCGCCGCCACCTTGTCGTAGGGCGTCTCCGCCCCCGCGGTCACCTGCGCCACGATCGGCCCCAGCTCCGCCTCCGCCTGCACCTCCATCTGCTCAATGTAGCGGCGCACGATGCGCGGGGGGTAGTTGGTCGAGGTGGCGCGCAGGGTCGCCGGGTCGGTGGGGGGCATCACGGAGATGACCTCCCACTCGACGCCCGGCATCTGCGTGAATGAGGTGCGCAGCGTGCCGTAGAAGTCCAGCGCGGGGCGGTAGCGCAGGCGCACGCGCCCCATGGCCTCCTCGGTCATGCGCGCCCTGACCGGCTGCGCGGCGGCGTAGATGGCATGCGGCTGGTTGCTCAGGATGGTGACGATCTGTCGATTGCGCTCGCCTGCGGCGTCGCCCGCGCCGGGCACGACGTACCACCCGTCGGCGTCGCGCTCCAGCTCGGCAGTTGTGGTCACCTCGCGCGACCAGCCCCGGCCGGAGTAGTGGTCGAACACGGCCCCCCGCCACAGTGCAGGCCGGTCGGCCTGGACCTTGATCGCCGGCGTGGCCGGCAGGTGCACCGGGCCCTGGCCAACGTAAAACTTGTCCAGCGTCCCCCCGTAGCTGAGCAGCGACACCTGCAGCCAGCGGGCATAGCGTACCATGCCCTCGGGGCCCACGAACAGGCGCGGGCCGACGGCGTAGAGCGCGCTGCCCACCGCCATGGCCACGGTGAGCAGCAGCACGACGAGCATCGTCCCCGCCAGTGCCTGGGTGCGTGCGATGCGCAGCCAGTCGCGCCCGCCCTCGCGTGTGTGCGGCAGGCTCTCGCCCACGTTGAGCAGGTGCTCGTAGCCCCAGACGAAGACAACGGCGAAGACGAACACCGCGAAGGCGATGAGCATCGCCGTGTTCAGGTTGACCGTGCCTACGAGGCCGAAGATGGCGAGGCCGGAGACCACCGCGAACAGGATGTTGTGCCGCCGGGAGAGCATGAAGCAGAAGCCGACCATGCTCCACGCCACCAGCGTGGCCCACGTCAGGTCCTCGTCGGTGGCGATCTCCGGCGGGTACATGACGTCGAGGAAGGGCACCGGCCCCAGGCGCTGGGCGACGCCGGCCACGGCCACCGCGATCACCACCACCCCCAGCGCGGTCGCGGAGCGCCCGAGGCTCCCGAGCAGCGCACTGATGGTCACGCCCACGAAGATCATCACGTGCAGCGTGACCTCGAACGCGGGCTCATCGACGGCGTTGCTCAGCGCCGCCGCGGCGGCGGTGCAGGCCACCGCGCCGCCCAGCAGCAGCGGCCCGACGCGCTTGAGATACTCGCGGCCCTCAGCCCGCACGACGCGCCCTCCTCAGGCTCGTGGCCAGCTCGTGTCCGGCCTCAGCCACCCACGCGGCCACGCCCCGGTCGGTCAGCCGGGCGGCGAGTTGATCGGGCGCCATCTCCTCGCGCCGCCGGGCGATGACCCCGCGCGCCTCCACCACCATCCAGCCCACCGGATGGCCGCGGTTGGTCAGCATCGCCGCCACGTCCAGAGCGTCGGGCGAGAGCCGGGGCGAGATCACGAACGCCATGCCCCCGGACGCGATGTACTGCAGGTGGCCCTCCACGACCTCGGCCAGGGGCGCGCGCCCGTCGGGCTGCACGCGCGCGAGGGAGTCGAGCAGCCGCACGCGCTGGCGCGGATCGGCCGAGGGCGCCACGCTCAGCTCCGACGCCCCCAGGGCGATCAGCCCGACCGAGCTGCCACGCTCGAGCATCTGCGCGGCGACCGACGCCGCCAGCTTCACCGCGCGCTCGATGGTGGCATCGTCACCCTCGCCGTGATGCACCCCGCGCTGCAGGTCCATGACGATGGTCGCATCGGTGGCCTCCGCGCGCTCGTACTCGCGCACGATGAGCTGGCCGCGGCGCGCGGTGGACTTCCAGTCCACCCGTCGCAGGTCGTCGCCCGGGACGAACGGGCGTGTGCCGTAAAGCTCGGTGCCCTCGCCGCGGAAGCGCCGCCGCGGGCGCTGAGGCGCGCGCAGCGAGGCGACGGTCAGCCACACATTCGGCAGGCGCTCGGGCGTGGGGTGCACCACCAGCTCGTCGGCCTCGCCCAGCCGGCGGCGGAAGCTGAACATGCCGATCAGGTCGGCGTGCTCGAGGGTGGCCGGGCCGATCCGGTAGACGCCGCGCCGCCGGGCGCGCAGCACATAGTCGATGGCGAACTCCTCCTCGGCGCCCAGGCTGGGGATGAGCGCACGGCCCTCGCCGTCGCCTACCGCCTCGAGGCCATCGGGCAGCTCGTCGCCGACGGTGAAGAAGTAGCGCCGGCGCACGCCCCGGTTGGCAACGGTCAGACGCACGCGCCGCTGCTGGCCCTCCTTCATCAGCCCCGGCGCCTCGCGCCGCACGCTCAACGCGCCGAGTGTCCCGCGCGAGAGAAGGAACGACACCGGGGCCAGGAGCGCGAGCGCCGCGAACATGATGTAGAGCTGCTGGATGGCGAGCACCAGGCCCACCAGCAGCAGGAAGATGGAGCCCCAGATCAGCACGTGCTTCTTGCCGAATTCCATGTCGTTGCCGTTCG
>JALGVA010000296.1 GCA_029820295.1 Candidatus Zipacnadia bacterium | reverse complement strand
CGCAACTTGCTCTGCTTCCTGCGCACCGAGCGCCCGGGGGCGCCGCGCTGACCGGAGGGATCGCGCCATGCTGACCAGGGAGCAGTTCGTCGGGCCGTGGGCGGGGCTGCCGATCGCGTGGAGTGATGACGGCCGCTTCGATGAGGCGACCTACCGCGCCGATGTCGCGCGCTGCTGTGAGGCGGGCATGCCGGGCGTTTACACCGGCGGCACCACCGGTGAGTTCTATGCGCTGGAGTTCGAGGAGTTCTGCGCGGTCGCCGACGCCACCATCGCCGAGTGCCACAGCGCCGGCACCCCGGCCATGATCGGCTGCACCGCCCACCCGGCCTGTCCGCCGTCCGTTCGTCTCCGACGTCTCTGCAGCGCACAGCCGCGTGGCGCTCTCGCTGGGGGCCTGCCGCGCCGGAGTGTCCGGTTGACCTGAGTGGCCGTCCACGTCTTGACGCTGTGCGTGATGCGCTGCAGCGAGACGTAGCCAGCCTCGCGCTCCAGCGGCTCGAGCAACACATGCACGTGATCGGGCATGACCACGAAATCATGAAGGACGTAGCGGTCCTCGTGCCAGTGCTGCAGTGCCTCGACGATGATCGGCGCCACGCGCGGGTCGGTAAGGTCGCAGCGCGCCGGGCGGGCGAGGCTGAAGGTCAGGAAGTGCACCGCGCCGGGGGCCTGCCAGTGCGGCAGGTGCCGACGGTGCTTGCGGAACTCGCGGACGTGATCCGGGTCAGGAATGGGATCGTCGGACATCCAGTCTCTCCCCAACGAACGACTGACGGGCCAGGTGGCCCGTCCTACGAACGACACGCCGGGAGTTCGCGCGAGGTCGGCACGGCCTTCCGCTGCAGGAACGATGATGACCCCCGAACGACCACTATCGGCTACGCGTACCCCGCGTAGATCTGCATCGCCTCGAAGGCGTTGGCGGCCTCATACTCGACGGTGCGCGCGTCGATCATCTCGACGTCCTTCCGCCGCCGCCAGCCCTGCGCCATCTCCGTGCGCAGATACTGCACGCGCACCGTGATCGGCGCCTCGATGACGAAGGGCGTGAACTCGCCCGCGCGCTCCACCGCCTCGCGCGCCTTCTCCTCGATCAGCCGCCGGGCATCGCCGGGCGCCAGACAGATCGCGCTGGTGCGGCTGCGCGCCCGCTTGACCTGCGCGGTTACGACCTCGCCCAGCAGCTCCCGCGCCTCGGCGCAGGTCGCGTCATCGCCGGTCACCAGCCCGACCGGCACGCCGAAGTGCCCGCACACCGCAGCCGTCCAGCCCAGCTCGCCGAGCACCTCACCGTTGGCGCGGAGGTCCACGATCGCGCGCGAGGACTGCGTGTGGTCGAGGATCGCCGGCCAGCTCCCGGCCTTCGCGTGGTAGGCGATCAGGAACGCCAGGTCGGTGCTCTCGTCGCACCCGTCGGCGTAGCACTGGCCGGGGCTGCCAAGGTGGTACTGCGCGCCGTCCTCCAGCTCCTCGAAGATGACGTTGTAGCCGCCGCAGGCGCCGTGCCCGTCGCCGACGATGATCTCGGTCGCTCCGCCCGCGCGCGCCCCACGCACCGCCGCGTTGATGTCGCCGGTCAGCGCGCGCCGACCCTCCTGGTAGCGCGGCTGGTCGGCGAAGGTCATCAGCTCCTGCGTGACGCCCGACGCGCCCTCCATGTCCGTCGCCATGTACAGCTTCATCGCGACCCTCCCGTGCTCCACTCGCTCACGGCTGCAGCTCCACCGACGACCAACTGCGTTCGTGCATCCACCGCACGTGCCCGTCCACGAAGCCCACGTTCGCGCCTTCGTTGTGCCGGAACTCGACCATGGAGTCACTCCGGCTCATGATCTCGGTGCCGTCCCACAGCAGCCCGATCTGCGCGGGGGCGCGGATCGACGCCAGCCCGCGGCCGGAGACCATCGCGTTCATCGTGTAGCTCAACTCGAGGCCGCCGGAGCGCTGCCTGCTCGCGTGCTCGTCGGAGGGGCACACGAAGACCTGTGCGTTCTTCACGTAGGGCATCACGTCCTGAGGCCACTCGGGCGCGTCCACCATCACTTCGTCGTAGTCCGTCATGTACATCAGTTGGCCCAGGCAGAGCTGCTTGACGTTTGACATGCACGACGACTGGCGGGCCTTCTCCCGCGCACGACCGAACACCGGGAAGAGGATCGCGGCCAGGATGGGACCGCTCAGCAGCATGAACGCCACGATCACCGCGCAGGCGATCGCTACCGGCGTCCAGCTCGTCCCCTTGCCCCGCGGTGGCGCATCGGCGGGCGGCGGAGGTGGCGGTGGGGCCGCCTCTCGCCCCAGCAGCACGTCCGCATCCCGCTCCGCCCACCCGGCGGCCAGCATCGCCTCGCGAATCTCGTCGTCGGAGTAGCCCGCGTCGCGCATCTGACGGACATAGTCACGACCGGCATTGCCGCCCGGCGACATGGCAGTCAGCCCCTCGGATTGCTCACACCACACGCACGCCTCGCTTCCCCGCGGCTGACGCGAGGACCTGCCGGCGAG
>JALGVA010000295.1 GCA_029820295.1 Candidatus Zipacnadia bacterium | reverse complement strand
TGCAGCGCCAGATTGCGCAGCAGATGGAGATCGAGGGCAAATCCGAGCGCCACCCGGATGTGGCAGGGCTCAAGGTCGAGTTGGAGCAGGCGCAGGGACAGCTCGCCGAGTTGCTGGACGGCGAGCTGGAGACGCGCAGCCAGCGGCTGTCGGTGTCACCAGAGTACCAGGACCTCGTGCGCGAGGCGCTCGATGATCGCCTGCAGCGCACGGGCCTCGAGGCGAAGCTCCGCGTCGTCTCGGCGGAGAGGGAGACGGCGGTGGCGCAGCTCCGGGAGCTCCCCGCCAAGACGGCGCGCTACGAGGAACTCTCGCGCGAGGTGGGGGCGAAGCGAGACGCGCTGGGCCGGCTGACCGCGCAGTATGAGAGTGTGCGAATCGCCGAGGCCGGCATCACCGCCACCTTCAACGTGCTCGACCCGGCTGTGCCGCCTGACAAGCCCACCGGCACGTCGCTGCGCAAGACCGTCACGCTCGCCTTCTTCCTCGCCCTGCTGCTCTCTACGCTATTCGCGTTCTGGCGACAGGGCCGCCTCGACGCGGCGCAGGCCGCGGATGCCGCCGAAGACCCGGACCATCCTGGGGCGCGCTAGCGCCCGTTCCACAACCCCGCGTAGGTCGGGCATCCTTGCCCGACACAGCCGTTCGCAGTCCACAAGGCCACGAGGAGACCACCATGCTGCTGTACTGCTTCCGCGGCATCGCGGGCGAGGCCCTCACTCCCGACATGATGGCCAAGCTCGGCGGCATCGCCGCCCGCCACTTCCTGGGCGAAGGCCACGACCAGATCTCCGTCGCCGGCGACTATCGCGTATCCACGCCGGGGCTCAAGACGGCCCTGATGGGCGGGCTGGCGGCGGGCGGCATGACCGTCCACGATCTGGGAGTGCTGCCCTCGGGCGCCACGGCGGCGTGGGGCAAGCACACCGCCTTGCCCACCTGTATGGTCACCGCCTCGCACAACCCGCCGGACTGGAACGGCGTGCAGTTCATGGAGCCGGACTCGCACATCTGGTCGCCTGAGCTGGAGGACGCCGCCAAGGCCGCGCTGGACCGGCCCTTCGACTGGCCGGCCTGGGACAGCGGGCGACTTGTTGAGCGCCGCACCGACGTGCTCGACCGGTACATCGATTGGGTCGCCGACATGGCCGACTCCGCGGGGAGCCTCAAGGTGGTCATCGACCCCGGCGGCGGCGCCGGCATCCCCGGCGCGCAGCGGCTGCTTGAGCGCCTGGGCATGGACGTCATCGTCATCAACGGTGAGCCGGACGGCCACTCTCGCGTCCGCCGCTCAGAGCCACGCCCGGAGTACCTGGAGGACCTTCGGAGGGCCGTAGTCCAGCATGGCGCCGACATCGGCATCGCCTTCGACGGCGATGCGGACCGCATCGTCACCTTTGACGAGAAGGGCGAGTACGTGCTGCCCGACTACACCATCGAGCTACTGTGCCGCACGCAGCGCGAGCCCGGCCCCGCCGTGATCAACGTCGGGGTCAGCCTGCACACCATGGCGGCCATCGAGCTGATGGGCTTCACCCTCATCCCGAGCCGCTGGGGGCAGACCTTCATCGCCCAGCTCATCAAGGACAACGATGCCGTCTTCTCGGCCGAGCCCGACGGCCACTTCGGCTACCCGGAGCTGTCGCTGCGCGGCGACGCCGTTTGCAGCGCCGCGCTGCTCACCAGCGCTCTCACCCACGAGGATCGGCCGTACAGCGAGGTCATCGGTGAGTTGCCCGCGATCAACATCATCAACGATCGCGTTGAGTGGGACGATGATTTCCTGCGCCATGCCGACGAGGTGCAGGCTTGGGCGGAGGAGCGCTTCGGCGAGGTGCAGCGGCTGCACGACCGGCTGATCATGGCGCGCAGCGCCGACGCTAAGCTCATCGCGCGCCAGAGCCCCTTCGACTCGACGCTGCGGCTATCGGCGGAGAGCTACGGCGCGATGGCGCCCCAGCAGATGCTCGACGACGTGAAGGCGCTGATCCTCGGCTGAGTGGTGCTGCTGTCAGCGGTTGCCCCTGCCGTGTGCCTTTCAGGCTTCGCATCTGTACGCCTGCGCGATCGCCGAGCGCGGGTCGAACATTCCCTCGATGGATCCGAGCTGCTCCTCCAGCTCACACGGCGGCTCGTACGAGTCGATGTCCTCGCCGGCGCACAGCCCGCGCGCCAGCTCCACGTAGTACAGGAAGTTGCGCAGCGGGATGTCCGGCGGCACGCCATGGTCGGTGTGCGGGATGAAGCCGCCGTGCTCCCACGCACTCCGGTAGCGCCTCGCCACCTCCGCGCGCAGCCGCTCGCGGCTCCTGGCCAGCTCGCGCTTGTCCACGCCACCGTGGATGAAGATGCCCGGGTAGCGCTGCAGGATCTCCTCGGGGTCGTTGCCGGCTGCGATCTCGATCGGTTGAATGCCGTCCAGCGCCCGCGGGTACATGGTGTCCAGGATCTGGTTGTTGTAGCCGTCGCTGTCCATGACCACCGCCTCGACCCCGCGCTCCTTGAAGA
>JALGVA010000134.1 GCA_029820295.1 Candidatus Zipacnadia bacterium | reverse complement strand
GTGGAGGCTGCCGACCACAGTGACTTTGCGCTTCAAGCCGGCGGCCATGCGGGGCAGCAGCTCCTGGCCGAAACGGCACTCAATGTAGGCAGGCCCGGTGCGCGGGTAGATGCGACACTTGCAGCCGCGGTGTGCGTTGATATACTCAAGCCGCCCGCTGAAGCTGCCGTGGGTTTTGAGGACCATCCCGAGCAGCCGGTTGACCGTGCGCCCCAGGCGCCTGGTCACGTTTACGCTGATCCCTCGGCCGGCGATGGCGATCTCGCTCAGCCCGCCATCGACGTAGCCGGCGAGCTTCCTGAAGGCCTGCAGCGTCGGTGCGTCCACGTAGGGCGGGTGGCTGCCCCGTTCCTCCAGATCCTCGATGGTCTGCATGTACGCGGACACGACACGAGCGCCCTGCTCGGGCTCAGCAGCGGTCGGGCTCAGGGTCAGGGAGAGGGCGCTCGCGTGCATGTCCACAATCTCGAACCGGACGGGCTCCTCGCCTTCCCGGCGCACGCGGCTCTCGACGCGCCGGACGCACGTGAGGAAGTCGGCGAGGAAGCGGGCGTACACGCTGGCGTCAATGCGCCCGCCGTCGGCCTGCGGCCCGTGCACCCGGACCGTCAGACGGTCGCCGGCACTCGCGTCAGCGGCCTCGGTTGGGCGGTCGCCTCCGTCCATGTTCACTCACCCACGGTAGTAGACAGCCCGCGCAGGCAGTTGGTTCTCTGACAAGGATCATGGGGCCTGCGGATGAAGGCGCCTACTCCGCCGCGAACAGCTCGACCTCGCGCACCCACATCAGGTTCGGCCGGTCGCGCGGGCCCTGGCCCGCCGGCTGGAGGATGCGGAAGCGCGTGGCCGTCACCGGCGCGTCGAGCGTGATCACCGTGCGCGCGCTCAGCGGCTCGGGGCGCACCGTCGCCAGCGTCCGCCAGCCCTCATCGACCGCCACCTGCAGCGACACCTCCGCCGACGAGCGCGGGATGCCCGCATCCTGGCTCCAGGAGATCGCGGCGCCGTCGATGGCGCGCGCGTCCTCGAAGCGCAGCTCGATCCAGTGGTCGGTGGCCGTCTCCGCCGAGGCCCACGCCTCCGCGGTCCAGTGCGCATCGGCGGCCGGGTGCACGATGCCATCGTTGATGGGCGTGGCGTCGTAGCCCGAGTACGAGCTGTCCACCTCGACGCCGGCCTCGCGCGCGATGTTGCCCTGCCGCCGCGGGTCCTCCATCACGGCCACGTCGTCGAACCACGCGGTACCGGACTTGCGGCGCAGCAGCAGGTAGACGTTCACATTGCGGATGGGCTTCTCGGGCTCGATGATCTGCTCGGCGATCTCCCAGTCATGCGTACCCGGCTCGAACTCCACGATGCGTCCGTAGAGCGGTGTGCCATCGGTGTAGTAGATGTCCACGTAGAGCGAGTACCCGCGGTCGCGGTAGCCGCTCACATCCTGCGCCCGGCTGGCGGCGCGCACCAGGATGGGCACCGGCCGCTCCTGCTCGAGGGTGATGGTCTGCGAGATCTGCGTGCTCTCCGCGGCGCTGGCGTTGCTCATCCGCAGCGATGCCCGGCCGCCGCGCGCGACCTGCGTGTCCACCTCGAAGGCGCCGCTGCCGCCCCATGCGCTGAGGCCGTCCTCGAAGCCGGGGTTGCGCACCAGGTTCGCCTCGGCGGGGATGTACAGCATGGTGGCGCGCGCAACGCGGGTCAGATCGCCCGCGGTGGCGACCGCCGCGATCTCCACCGAACCGGCCTCGACATCCGCGCCGGGCGCGACCAGCACGCTCGTGCGCTCCTCGGCGCCGGGATCCAGGCGCAGTGTCAGCGGCTCGGGCGCCTGCCAGCCCGCCGGCGTCTCCAGCGCGGTCTGCACATCCATCGCCCGCGAGGTGTTGTTGCGCGCGGAAAGCCCCACGCGGAAGGCGCCGGTGCCCGGGTCGGTACCCTCGCTGTGCACCTCGAGCGTCAGCGGCTCGACCACGGTCACGCGCCTGGTCACGCGGATGGGCGCGGCCTGGCCCTCAGGGCCGATCATGGCCTGGCCGACCAGCGTGATCAGCTCGCCGGGTGGCGTGTCGGCGGGCACGGTCAGCACCCGACCGCCGTCGGTCTGCGCAAGTGAGGCGTTGCCCTCGACCTCGATGGAGGTGGAGACCGGCAGCCCGCCGGTGTCCGCCATCGAGAAGCCGATGGGGACCTCGTCGCCGGCGGCGATGGTGGTCGGCGCGTCCAGCGTCGGGGCGGGGATGTCCAGCGCCGCCAGCAGCGCGTGCGTCATGTGTCCCTGCACGGCGTCGAGATCGCGCAGCGCGCGCCGGCAGCCGCTCTGCGCATCCTCCGCGATGATCCACTCGCGGAGGGCCGTCGTACGCGCGCCCACGTCCATGAGCGCGTCGCGCGCAGCGTCGCCCGTGAGGTCCGCGGCGACCGCGTCCGCGGCCGCGCCCAGTGCCGCCGACAGCCCGGCACTCTCCGCCGCAAGCCGCTCCTGCATGTCCTCGGGCACGGGCTCGTACCATTGCTCGAAGCTCGGGTTGACCACGTAGTCGTCGCCGAACTCGTCCTCGATCGTGATCGACGCGATCTTGAGCCTGCCGCTCACGCCGTCGGCCATCTCGGGCTGCAGGTAGATGGCGCGCAGGGGCTGATCGATCTCGATCGGGAACTCGAAGTCCTGCCAGTCATATGTGCCCTTGGGCAGGTCGAAGCTCGTGGTCTCGTAGTGGCTGAAGCTGGGGCTGACCCAGGCGTGGCGCGCGACCAGGCGCACGACGCCGTCACCCTCGATGCCCTCGCCCGAGGCGCGCACGCGGATGGTCGCCGGCGCGGCCTGCGGCTGGAAGAGCATCGCCCACTGCCACGCGCGCTGAGCGCCGCGGTCGGTGCCGTCGAGCACGAGCGCGGTGCCGGCATCGGTCTGCTCGCGGGTGTAGCCGTCACCGGTCGGATGCCAGGCGAAGGCCACCGGCGGCTTGTCGGCGTCCACGGCGCGCATGGTGATCCCCAGCTCCACGGCCTCGCGCGCCTGCGCGAGCCGCCACAACGCCGCCTGCCGGGGGGTGGCGAGCTGGAGCATCATCACCCCGTCGGCGGGCACATTCAGCTCGATCAGCCGCTGCGCGCCTTCACCGCCGACGGTCACCGCCTGCCCGCTGATCAGGTCCATGCACCGTACGCCCGGGTCGAGGTCGAGCGCCGCGGCATCCACGGTCAGCGTGGTCGGGCGCGCCTCCGCCTCCTCGTTGAGCAGCGTCAGCCAGACGACCCCGTCTGCGCCCGGGCCGTAGCGCTCGACGAACACCTGCGGGTCGGAGGAGCGCACATGGGTCAACGGCTGCCAGCCGGCGGCCGCAAGCGTCTGCACCAGCGGCACGTACTTGGCATGCAGGTCGCGGTCGCGCTCGTAGTACTCCGGGTGGTCCCAGTAGCGCCCCCCCGGTCCCAGGCCGCTGGGCGGCCAGTCGAAGAAGCCGGGGAAGATGCCATAGGCCAGCGCGCGCTTCATGAACAGTTCGATGTCGTCGCGGGTGACGCCCTGCTCGTAGTTGCCCTTGAGCAGCGTGAGCATCGGCTTGTGCCGCGCGATGGTGCGCAGGTAGTTCATGTTCTCACGCGAGATGCGCAGGCCGACCTCGCCACCGAAGAAATCCAGCCAGGGGGCGATGTAGAAGCTGGACCCGAAGGCCCCGTTCATCATGGTGATCTGCCCCTCCGGCCGCAACTGCTCGGCGGCGGCCCGGGCGAAGGCGCACGAGTCGAAGAAGTTGTTGAGCACCGGCTTGCCCGCCACCGGGTCCCAGATGGGCGGTGCCTCGGAGTACCGGAAGTGCTCGGTGCGGTAGTTGAGGCCGCCGGCCAGGCCGTCGTAGTAGAAGCCATCGAGGCGGCCACCGCTGCGCTCCAGCTCGCTTTGTGTGAGCGCGGTGGCGCGCTCGAGCGTCCATGCGCCGTAGGGCAGATCGGGATCGAGATTGAACTGCGCGATGATGTGCCCGTAGACGCGCGTCTGGCGGATGTCGTAGCGGCCGTCGGCGTTGAACAGGCCGACCGCAGGGTACATCTCCTCGGAGCCGGTGCGCGCGCGGAAGGCCTCGATCATCGCCTCGAGCTGCCGCTCATACGGGGGCAGCGGGTCGGTCTCCGGGTCGTAGTCGGGAATGTTGGCGAACTGCCCCGCGTGCGTGAGGTAGATGGTGTCGAGCACGCCGATCGGGTCGTCATAGGCGACCTCGCGCGCCCCCTCCTGCAGGCCGAAGCGGAACTCGTTCGCGTTGTCGATCTGCGAGAGCGGGCTGAAGGCCATCCACTGCCCGGGCTCGTGGGCGTAGACCTCGAACATCTCCGGATACAGCTCGTAGTAGCGGCTCAGGGCATCGCGGAAGGCCCAGGTCGGGTCGCACGGGTAGAGCACGAACTCGAAGCTCCAGCGGTTGGGCTCACGGGTGTCGGGTGACAGCGCGAGGTCGTAGACGATCTGCAGGCGCTGGGGCTCGGGGTCCCAGGCGGTGCGGAAGATGCACGGGCGGTCGAGCGGCACCGCCAGGCACAGGCCCACCGGGCCGGTGAGCACCGTGCAGAAGTTGCGGTTGGCCGCGCCCATGCGCAGCGAGGGCTGGTCGGTCCACTCGGGCAGGTCGGGCCACTCGCGCAGCGGGGTGACGTTCTCGTAGACCTCGCCGGCGCCGATCTCGCGCGAGGTCTGCATGTCATCATGCCAGCGCCAGCCGACGGCCGCCACGGGGAAGCTCAGGCGCAGCAATACGCCGCGCGCAGGCAGGTCGCGAGCGCCGACGAGGTCGCACGTGAAACGCAGCGCCTCACCAGCCGGCGCGGCGGTCACGGTCGCCCCCGCCTGCAGCCCCTCAAACTGCACCCGCAGGCCGTCGGTCAGCGTGCCGCCGGACACCGTCCCCGGCACGAACTCCGGCCCGCGGGTCACGTCGGCCAGCTCAACCAGCGGGCCGGGTCCGGCCTCGCCGACAACGTCGGTGCCGGCAATCGCCAGGCCGGTAACCTGCGCGGCATCATCGACGGTCAGCGCCAGCTCCCCGGCGGTCAGCGTCTCGGCCCCGGCCGCTGCGACCATGGCGATCAATCCCACGATCAGCGTCACACTCGTCCACGCGCGCATCATAGCTTGCCCACCCTTCCCTGCGTCACTGCTCCGCGTGAGATTTCGCGCTCGCCGGACGGTATCCTCGTGGTCACCGGCGGAGTGTGCAGGTCGGGCGGGGGACGGAGGCGAAGCTGTGCCTGCATAGCCACACAGCTTGTAGCACCAACGGAGGGGCGTATGCTCACCAACCGGGCGCTTGACAAGATCCGCGCCGACCGGCCGGCCTTCGGGCTGTCGATCGGGCTGAACGACCCGATCGTGCCTGAGCTGTTCGCGCGTAGCGGCATCGACTGGCTCTGGATCGACGACCAGCACGGCACCCTCGACCGCGCCGGCATCCTGCGGACGATCCAGGTGGCGACGCCCTACGGCGTGACGCCCATCGTGCGGGTGGCCTCCAACGACTTCTTTCGTATCGGGCGCTCGCTGGACGCCGGGGCGCTGGGCGTCATCGTGCCCATGGTCAACTCGGCGGAGGAGGCCGAGCAGGCGGTGTTCGCGGCCAGGTACCCCCCGCGCGGGGGCCGCTCGCGCGGCGGAGCCCGGCTGGTCATGCTCGGCGAGGACTACTTCGAGACCGCCAACGACAATCTGCTGGTGGCGGTGCAGATCGAGACCCCGGAAGCCGTGGAGCGCGCCGGTGCGATTGCCGCGGTCGACGGCATCGACTGCCTGATGCTCGGCCCCGCCGACCTCGCCCTGGGGCTGGACGTGGCGCCCGGCTCGGAGGAGCATGAGGCCGCCATCGTGCATGTGCTGGAGCAGGCCACCGCCGCGGGCAAGGTCGGCGGGATGCCATGCGGCACGGTCGAGGATGGCATGCGCTGGGCGGAGGAAGGCTTCAAGCTGATCCACTGCGGCTCGGAGTTCGGCATGCTGCGCGCGGGCATCCGGCACGTGCAGGACGCGCTGGGCATCGCGCCCGCGTGAGTACGCAGGGCGAAGGCACGCCGACACGCTCCCCCGGACCGCGCGCGCCTACTTGGCCGCCTGATCGGCGGGCGCGGCCGTGGAGGTCCGGGGGGCCTCGCGCGGGCGCACCCAGCGCCAGATCAGCACCGACGTGGCGAGCTGCAGCACCCCCATCACCACGAACGGCCAGCGCAGCCCGGTCGCCGACGCCATCAGCCCACCGGTGAGCGGCCCGAGCGCAAAGCCCAGGCACTGCGCCGAGGTCGTCAGCCCGAAGGCGCGGCCGTACATGTCGGACGAGACGTGCGAGCCGATCATGGCGTTCATCGCCGGCCCCGCGCCCCCCGAGATCAGCCCCCAGCCGATGCGCAGTCCGAAGAGCTGCCAGAGCGCGCGCACCAGCGCGTGCGGGATGCTGAACACGGCCGAACCCAGCGAGGAGACGATCAACACGCGGCGGTGGCCGAGCCGGTCGCTGATGCGGCCGATGACCAGGGCGCTGACCCCCGCGGCCAGTCCGCCGGCCCCCATGATCTGCCCGGTGATGGTCGCCGCGCGCGCGGTGTTCGCGATGCGCTCCACGAACAGCGGGAAGATGGGCCCCACGAACGTCACCGCGAAGGCGCTCAGGAAGAACGAGGTCAGCAGCGCCGCCAGGCCCCGCCCGCCGAACACCTGGCGCAGGCCGTGGTTCCCGGTCACGCAGGTGGTGGGGTCGATGTCAGGCTCGCGCGTCCCCAGCACAACGACCACGCCGGCGACCGCCCACAGCACACCGCACACGAAGAACGGGATGCGATAGCCGAAGCTGTCGGCCATGACGCCGCCCAGCCACGGCCCGATCGAGTTGCCCACGATGATCGCGGTCTGCATCAGCCCCATGGTGAAGCCCAGGCGCCCGCGCGGCGTGACGCTGGCGACGAGGGTGTTGCACGCCGAGCCGGTGCCGGTGAGCGCGCCCTGCAGCAGGCGCATCAGCACCAGTTGCAGCGGGCTCTGGGCCAGCCCCATCAGGAAGATGGTGATGGCGCCGCCGAACATGGCGCGCTGGAGCATGAGCTTGCGGCCGTAGCGGTCGGCGAGGGCGCCCCAGATGGGCTGGAAGACGGTGAGGCTCAGGCCGGCGGCGGTCATGGCCGCCCCGGCCCAGACCCCGGCCAGGCGATCGCTCTCCACGCCCAGCTCGCGCACGAAGAAGGGCAGGAAGGGCATCACGAAGGAGAAACCGACCGCCGCCAGCAGATGCGCGAACCAGACCGCGTAGACGGTTCGCTGCCAGTGGGGGTCGGGCATCTCTTCCGGGGGCGCCGGGGCGTCCTCCCGCTGCGCGGGCCGCGTCACCTGCGTCGCCATCACCAACTGCCGGCGCCCGTACGTGACCTGACGCCCCAGCAGCGCTGGAATATCACTGAGCCGGCGATGCGGGGATGATACACCTGCGCGTGAGGGATGGCAAGGCCCGGAGGAGGGCGGGCGAGCGTCAGAGCGCCTCCAGCCAGCCCTCGGCCAGGCGCGCGCCGTAGACCTGCGGGATCGCGTCCTCGCCGCGCCGGGCGGTGAAGATCAGCCAGCGATTGTCGGCGGTCAGGTAGGGGTGCGCGTGCGACCACTGCTTGCCGTCGTAGACCGTGCGGCTGAAAACGGCCCGCGCGCAGCGGCCCGACGCGAAGCTGCCGATGTAGAGTGGCACGCCCTCCTCGCCGGTGTCGCCGATCCAGTAGCGCCCGTCGGCGGAGACGCTCACGTGGCCGACGCGGCTCGGGGGGCCGGGGATCAGGCGCGGGGCCTCGTCGCCGACCGCGCCGGTCCAGATGTTGCCGCCGGTCTCCGGATCGGGAGCGGTGGAGAAGAAGATGCTGCCGGTATCGCCCACCCACGCCTCGTGGCCGGTCGGGCGGAGGGTGTGCGGCTCATCGGCGGGGAAGAGCTGCATCTCGCCGGTGACCGCGATCTCGCCCAGCAGCACGTGGGCGACGTCGGGCAGCTCGTTGAGCTGGATGAGCACGCGGTTGCGCCCGTCGCGCGAGAACTGCTCGTGCTTGGCGTGATAGCCCGCCATGTCGAGGAGCACGCGCCACTCGCCGGTCTGCAGGTCCAGTAGGTCCACTCGGGACGCGTCGGTGTCCGGCGGCCGCACGGCGACCGCGTAGTAGCGGTGGTCGGGCGAGACGGTGCCGTAGCTGTACGCGCCACGTTCGGGGGGCAGCGGCGCGACGTTCTCGATCGCCATCGTCAGGTAGTTGCAGCGGCGCAGCATCTGCTGCCCGTCCACCGACTGGCGATAGTAGAGCCACTCGCCCCAGGCGTGGAAGGCAGGGAAGGGCGGCTTGCCCACCAGCACCTCGTGGCGGGAGCCGTCGTAGAGGTCGATGATGCTGATGCCGCCGGGCGCGGCGTCGGTGGGGTAGTAGCGCACCGCGATACGCCGGCTCGTCGCGTCGGAGTAAGGCTGCTCGCCGTAGATGTTGTCGGCTGGGCGCTCGTCGCCGCCCAGCAGGTAGATCTGCGCCCCGCTGTCGGGGTCGGTCTCTATCGGTTCACCGAGCATCGCTGTGCCTCCCGCGTTCTGTGCAATCGCGCCGCCCGGCACCCACACGACTGCGGCCGCCAGGAGTGCGGCGCCCGCCATTCGCGAAGCGGTCATGCCCATCGCCTCCTCGTAGCCGGTGCCTTCGCCGATCCCGCCGCCGGGACCTACCGATGCAGAGGAATCGGACGGCGCCGGGGTGAATCCTGAGGCGACGCCGAGCGCCCGCCCCGGACCGTGGAGGCCCCCATGAGCAAGATAGAGGTGCGCGAGTTCCTGCCCGAGGACATCGAGAGCTTCCACGCGCTGCACGATGCGGTCTTCCCGCCGGTGCCGCCGGCGGAGATGCGGCGCTGGATGGCGCGCGAGGACGTGACCGCCGGTGTGGCGGTGCTCGATGGTGAGGTGGTGGGCGAGATCCCCCTGCACGTGCGCGAGTTCGTGATCCGGCCGGGGGTGAGCGCGCGGCTGGCCTTCGAGCACTCGGTGTGCGTGCGCGAGGAGATGCGCGGCGAGGGTGTGGGCAGCGCGATCCAGGACGAGATGAAGCGCTTCATGCGCGGGCGGGCGGAGGTGCTGAGCGTCTACCGCGGCGGCGAGCGCACGCCCGCCTACCGGCATTACTGGAAGAACGGGCTGACCGACCTGTGCTACCTGCGCACCTGGGTGCAGGCGGAGCCGGCGGCGGCGGGGCCCGCGCTGCCGATGCTGCCCGCCGAGGCGATCGTGGAGCGCGAGCGCGAGTTCATCGCAGTGTTTGCCGACGCCTTCGGCGACGCCGGCGGCCATCAGCGGCGCGCGCCCGGCTTCTACGCCACGGCGTTCACGCAGCTCGAGGCGGTGGAGGTGGGCACGCGCTACTCGGCGCTGGTGGCGGAGGATGTCGGCGAACTGACCGGTTACTGCATCCTCGGCGCGCACGGCCGCTCGCTCACGGTCATGGAGCTGGCGACGCGCGGCGGCGACCTCGAGATGGCCGCCTCCCTGGTGCGCGGCGCGTGCCGGGTGGCGGCGGAGACCGGGACTCGTTTGACGGTCGAGCTGCACGACCTCGGCCGCTACCGGCCGGTCTTCGAGGAGCCTGGTTTCACGCCGCAGCCGCGCGGGAACATGATTATGGGGACGCCGCTCGACTGGGAGAGGCTGGCGGCGCTCGTGTGGGTGCCGCAGCCGGAGCTGGCCGACGTGCGGGTGGAGCTGTGGACGCCCGAGGAGGAAGCCATCATCCACCGGCCGGCGGGAGCGCCGGCGCGCATCATCACCGTCGAGTGCAAGCACGAGCAGGCGGTGCGCTGGCTGATGTCACGGCTTGACCTGCCGGCCGCGTACCGGGGCGAGCTGCTGACCTGCCGCGGCGCGCGGGCGGCAGACATCGAGGCGCTGGGCCGCGCCATCCCGTTCACGCCCTGGGAGTACCAGGGCATCGATCACATCTGAGGTGCCATCGCGGTCAGCTTCATGGCCAGAGGCGAATCCATTGTCGCTGAATGGACGAGCGAGGCGTGGGACGATCCCGACCGAGTGAGGTGCGTTGACCCGTGAGGGTAGCCGAGGTCATGCCCGAGCCGCGCATCGTGGACCTGTCGGACGAGGCGGCGGCCGTGGTCGATCATGACTGGCACGTGGCGGATGAGTCGGGGCTGCTCGACGTGGGCAGCAAGTTCGCCGAGGCCTTCTGCATCGGCGTCAACAGCGAGCCGAACCGCGTGGCGCTGGTGCGCGACGAAGGCATGTCGCGCGAGGAGTACCTGCTGAGCATCACGCCCGGGCAGGTGGAGGTGCGCGCGGCCCATCGTCCCGGCTTCATGCACGCGCTGGCGACCATCGACCACCTGCGCGATGGCGCCATGCTGCCGGTCGGGACCATCCACGACTGGCCGCGCCTGCCCGTGCGCGGACTGCAGCTTATGGTCGAGAGCATCCGCCAGCTTCGCGAGGACTCGATCCGCGAGCTGGTGCGCTCGGCGGCGCGGCACAAACTCAACGCGCTGCTCATCGAGTTCGGCGACCGCTTCCCCTTCGAGGGTGAGCACGAGGTGGTGGCGTCGCAGTCGGCGCTCACGCGGCCGCAATTGAGGCGCATCATCGATGAGGCGCGCGACCTGGGGCTGGAGATCATCCCGCTGGTGCAGTGCATGGGGCACCTGGAATACCTGCTGCGACATGATGAGTACGCCGACATCCGCGAGGAGGACGAGGTGCGGGCGCAACTGTGCCCGAGCAACCCGCGTTCGCTGCAGGTGTGGGCCGAGCTGACCGAGCAGATCCTGGACTTCGTCGGGCCGTGCGCGCGCGTGCATATCGGCGGCGATGAGACGCGCCAGCTCGGACACTGCCCGCGCTGCGCCACGCGCGCAGAGACCGCGGGCGTCGGGCGCCTCTACGCCGACCACGTCAACGGCGTGTGCGAGTGGCTGGCACAGCGCGAAATCGCGCCCATCATCTGGGACGACATTCTGTGCGCGCACCCCGACACCATGGACCACCTGCACGAGGCCGCGGAGGTCATGTACTGGGACTACTGGACGACACAGGACCCCAGCCCGCTGCTGGTGGCGCGTGGCTCGGGCTCGGTGGTCTACGACGAGCGCTGGGACACCGAGTGGGAGGGCGGCCTGTCGGAGGTCACGCGGCGGACGCTGGAGCGCTTCGCGCGCCCGGTGCACCTCGACCAGGACCTGACCGAGGCCTACCTCAAGGTCTACCGCGACTACCTGGGCGATAGCCTGCCGCGCTATGTGCGGGCGCTGCCCTACCTGGAGTACTACCAGGACCGCGGGCGCACGGTCTACGGCGCGCCCACCTGCTCGGGCAATCACAGCTTCTGGCATACGCTGCCCGACCTCCCGCGCCACGGCGAGAATATCAAGGTGTTCGCCGACCGGTGCATCGAGGCGGAAGCCGCGGGGCTGATCACCACCGCGTGGTACAACCGAAGCCCGGAGCTGCTGCACTTCGGCATCGTGGCGACCGCGCAGTTCACCTGGTAAGAGCCTCCTCACCCCCCGGCCAGCCTCTCCCTGGTCCCGCCCGGGGGCGGGACGGGCGGGAGAGGGAGGAGCAACGGCCCAGGCAGTGGGGGCACGTGATGATGGCGACAGCGCGACCGCCCTGCTGAGGCACGAGGCCCGGTGTTCAATCAGCCCGGCAGAGCCGACGCATGCTCGTCCGCAAGCCCCCTCCCGCCTGCGGCGGGAGCATCGCGAAGATGCGAGCGACGCCAGGGAGGGGGTGGCCCGAGCGAAGCTCGGGACGGGGGAGGAGGTCGTTGAACGTGCGGCTCGAGACCGAGCGGCTGGTGCTGCGGGAGTTCCGCGCGGAGGACTTCGGCGCCGTGCACGCCTACGGCAGCGACCCGGAGGTCGTGCGCTTCATGCCGTGGGGGCCGAACACGGCCGAGGAGACGCGGGAGTTCATCCAGCGCAAGCTCGACGAGCAGGCCGCCGACCCGCGCCCGACCTTCGACATCGCGGTGGTCGAGCGCGTCTCGGGCCAGGTGCTCGGCTCGGTCGGCCTGCGCCTGAACGCCGAGCGCACGCAGGCCGCGTTGGGCTACTGCTACGCGCGCCACGCCTGGGGTCGCGGCATCGCCACCGAGGCGGCGCGCGCCATGCTGCGCTTCGGCTTCGAGGAGCTGAGCCTGCACCGCATTTACGCGACCTGCGACGCGGAGAACATCGACTCGGCGCGCGTGCTCGATAAGCTGGGCATGAGGCGCGAGGGCCACTGCATCGAGGATGTCCGGCAAGACGGGCGCTGGCGCGACACCTTCGCCTACGCCATCCTCGCGCGCGAGTGGCGTGGCAACCGGGAGGCGCACATGAGCGACGATCGGGCGCAGATGCTGGAAGTGCTGCAGGACCAGTGGATCTCGCGGCGGGAGGGCACACGCATGGACATCCCCGAGGGCGTCGGCGTGAAGATGAACGTGGCTTACGGCGTGGGCGGCGGGACGGAGCTGACCCTCGACCTCTTCCTGCCGCCCGAGGAGTTCACGGCGCCGCGCCCGGCGATCCTGTTCATCCACGGCGGCGGCTGGCAGGGCGGCACACCCGCGCAGTTCTACC
>JALGVA010000133.1 GCA_029820295.1 Candidatus Zipacnadia bacterium | reverse complement strand
CGTGGACGTGGAGTTCGAGGGCGCGGTGGGCGGCACCATCCCCATCATCCGCGCGCTCAAGGAGAGCCTGTAGGCCAACGAGGTCCAGGAGGTCACCGGCATCCTCAACGGCACTACCAACTACATCCTCACGCGTATGACGCACGAGGGCCTGTCCTTCGACGAGGTGCTGGCGGACGCGCAGCGGCTGGGCTACGCCGAGGCCGACCCGACCAACGACGTCGAGGGGATCGACGCCACGTACAAGATCGCGATCCTCGCGGCCATCGCCTTCGGCGGGCGGGTGAACGTGGACGAGATCCACAACGAGGGCATCAGCGGCATCGCGCCCACGGACATCGACTACGCCACGCAGATGGGCTATGCGATCAAGCTGCTGGCGACCGCGCGGCGCGACGGCGAGGCGCTCGACATCCGCGTGCACCCGGCGCTGGTGCCGTTGAGCCATCCGCTGGCGCAGGTCAACGGCGTGTTCAATGCCATCTGGGTGGTGGGCGACGCCTGCGACCAGGTGATGCTCTACGGGCGCGGGGCGGGCGCGCTCCCGACCGGCAGCGCCGTGGCGGGCGACGTGCTCGACTGCGCGCGCAACATTCTGGCGGGGACGCGCAGCCGGGTGCCCTGCACCTGCGCGGGCGCGGCGACCATCATGCCCATCGACGAGGTACGGGCGCGCACTTACGTGCGCATGCGGGTCAAGGACCGCCCCGGCGTGCTGGGCAGCATCGCCACGATCCTGGGCCAGGAGGGCGTGTCCATCGCGTCGGTGGTGCAGCGCGACTCGATGGGCGAGCTGGCGGAGATCGTGTGGATCATGCACGAGGGCGAGCAGCGCAACCTGCGCTCGGCGCTGGGCGCCATCGCGCAGCTCGGCATCGTGGACGAGGTTTGCTCGGTGATCCGGGTGGTGGAGTGATGGCGGCGCGAGCGTGGCCGGGAGTCATCGAGCACTACCGGCGCCTGCTGCCGGTGAGCGACGCGACGCCGCGCATCACGCTGCTGGAGGGCAACACGCCGCTGATCCCCAGCGCGCACCTGGCCGAGCGGCTGGGTCCAGGCGTGCGGCTGCTGTTCAAGTATGAGGGCGTCAACCCGACGTGCTCGTTCAAGGACCGCGGCATGACCATGGCGGTGTCGAAGGCGGTGGAGGAGGGCGCGACCGCGACCATCTGCGCCTCCACCGGCAACACCTCGGCGGCGGCCGCCGCGTACTGCGCGCGCGCGGGCATCCAGTCGGTGGTACTGATCCCCGACGGCTACGTGGCACTGGGCAAGCTCGCCCAGGCGCTGGCCTACGGGGCGCGCACCATCGCGGTGGACGGCGACTTCGACGCCTGCCTGCGGCTGGTGCGCGAGATCTCCGACAACTATGCGGTGGCGCTGGTCAACTCGCTCAACCCCTTCCGCATCCAGGGCCAGAAGACCGCGGCCTTCGAGGTGTGTGACGCGCTGGGCGCTCCGCCGGAGTTCCACGCACTGCCGGTGGGTAACGCGGGCAACATCACGTCGTACTGGCTGGGCTACTGCGAGTACAGGGAGCAGGGCGTCACCGACCGGCTGCCGCACATGCTCGGCTTCCAGGCGGCGGGCGCGGCGCCGATCGTGACCGGCGGGCGCGTGGACAAGCCCGAGACGCTGGCGACCGCCATCCGCATCGGCAACCCGGCGCGCTGGGAGGAGGCGTCACGGGCAATCGAGGAGAGCGCCGGGCGCATCGAGGCGGTCAGCGACGACGAGATCGTGGCGGCCTACCGGGAGCTGTCGAGCGTGGAGGGCATCTTCTGCGAGCCGGCATCGGCGGCCTCGTACGCAGGACTGAAGAAGCTGGCCGCCGAAGGCTTCTTCGGGAGCCGCAGGTGCACGGTGGTGGCGACGCTGACCGGGCACGGGCTCAAGGACCCGGACCGCGCGGTCGCGACCGCGGCCGAGCCCGAGCAGGCGCCCGACGACATCGACGCGATCGTGGAGATGCTGGGGCTGGCATGACGCCGTTCCGTGCCCCGCGCGCCCGAGGTCGTTGTCGTTGCGCGCCACAGGAACGGCAAGCGGCCGGCGGGGCGCCGGCCCCCGGTCTGCAACGCGACAGCGACGGCGGCAACCGATGGACAACTTGGGCACAGAGGAGGCGGAGCACATGGCAGGCGGACCCACCAGGGTGGTCATGAGCACGGACCTGCCCGGCGCGATCAGCCGGCGGCAGGGCAAGGTGCGGGACATCTACGAGTACCCGGACGGCCTGCTGCTGGTCGCCTCCGACCGCATCTCCGCCTTCGATGTGGTCATGCCCACGGGCATCCCCGACAAGGGCAAGGTGCTCACCCAGGTCTCCGCGTTCTGGTTCGACCGGACGCAGGGGATTATCCCCAACCACCTGATCAGCACCGCCCCGGCGGACTTCCCCGAGGCCGTGCAGGGCTTCGCCGAGATGCTCGACGGGCGGGCGATGTGGTGCCGCAAGGCCGAGGTGGTTCCGGTCGAGTGCGTGGTGCGCGGCTACCTCGCGGGTGCCGCCTGGCGGGCCTACGAGGACGGCGAGCCCTACTGCGGCCATGAGTTCCCCGAGGGCCTGAGCGAGGCGGAGAAGCTCGATGAGCCGATCTTCACGCCGACGACCAAGGCCGAGTCGGGCCACGACATCCCGATCACGCGCGAGCAGTGCGTGGAGCTGTGCTCGGACCGCCACGCCGCGCAGATGGAGCGCGTGGCCGTCGAGCTGTACCGGTTCGCCGCCGAGCACGCCGAGAAGAACGGGCTGCTGCTGGCCGACACCAAGTTCGAGTTCGGGCTGATCGACGACGAGCTGGTGCTGATCGACGAGCTGCTCACGCCCGACTCGTCGCGCTACTGGGACGCCGAGCAGTGGGCGCCGGGGCACCAGCCGGTGGGCTTCGACAAGCAGTACCTGCGCGACTGGCTGGAGACGCTCGACGGCTGGGACAAGACACCACCGGGCCCGGAGCTGCCCGGGGACATAGTGGCGAAGACGCGCGAGCTGTACGTGGAGCTGATGAGGCGGCTGACCGGTCGCACCCCGTGAGGTGCGTGCTGTGAGCGATGCCGACCGGGACCCACTGCACGAGCGCATCCAGCAGGCCGAGCGGCGCTACGGCCTGCTGGCGGACGCGCGCGGAGTGCTGGTGGGCGTGTCGGGCGGGCAGGACTCGCTGGCGCTGTTGCACGCGCTCGTGGTGATGGATGAGGTCACGGCTGAGGTCGCGGCCATCCACGTGCACCACGGCATGCGCGGCGATGAGGCAGACGCCGACGAGGCGGCGGTGCGGGCGATCTGCGAGGCGCTGGGGGTCGAGTGTCTGGTCGCACGGCGGGACGTGCCGGCGGAAGCCGCACGAAGTGGTCTCAACGCCGAACTGGCGGGGCGCCGCGCGCGTTATGAAGAATACGAGCGGGCGGCCCGCGAGCACGGCTTCGACCGCATCGCGACCGGGCATACCGGGAGCGATCGCGCCGAGACGCTGCTGCTGAACCTGCTGCGCGGGGCAGGGCTGCGCGGCATGACCTCGATCCCACCGCGGCGGGGAGTCATCATCCGGCCGTTGATCTGCGCCACGCGACTGGAGACCGGAGACTACTGCCGCCGACACGGACTCCCGATCCGCACCGACCGCACCAACCTCGACCCCGATCACGCCCGGCGCAACGCCCTGCGGCTGCAGATCATGCCGCTGGTCGAGGAGAGCTTCCCGGGGGCCGAGGCGGCACTGATGCGCGCGTGCGAGGCCGCCGAGGAGGAGCTGGCGTGGACCGAGCCGCTCATCCGCGCGTGGCTGGAAGATGCTACAATCGCCGCCGATGCGGGTAAGCTGGAACTGAGGGCGGCGGGCCTCGCGCGGCTGCCCGAGGGCGCGCGGCACCGGCTGATCGTCAGCGCGCTGGAGGACACGCGCGGCGACCTGGCGGAGCTGGGCCGCGAGCACGTCGAGGCCATCGGGACGCTGGCGACGCGCGCACACAGCGGCGCGGCCATCGAGCTGCCGGGGCCGTGGCGGGCGCGCCGGGAGTATGAGCGCGTGGTCATCGAGCGCGCGCGCGAGGAGGACGCCTTCGCGGAGGAGTGGGCGCCGCTGTCGATCCCGGGCGAGGCGACCTTGCGCGAGCGGCGTGTGACGGTGTACGCTGAGCCTGGGATCGCGCCTGCGGAGCTGGGGGGCGAGGACGCGTCGGTGGCGTGGGTGGACGCCGGCGGCCTGCGCGGGGGGCTGGTGCTGCGCAGCGTGCGGCCCGGGGACCGCTTTGTGCCGCTGGGCATGACGGGCAGCAAGAAGCTTCAGGACTTCTTTGTCGATGAGAAGGTCCCGCGGCGGCTACGCGCGCGCGCGGCGGTGGTGACGGACGGTGACGGCCGGATCGTGTGGGTCGTCGGCCATCGCATCGCGGAGACGGCGCGCGCCCGGAGCGGAGCGCCGGCCGTGCGGCTGGCGACATCCGCCTTCGAAGGCGGTGGGGGCAGGACCGAGGAGGACGTGTGATGCGGCGTAACACGATCGTGACGATCATCGTGGTCGCGGCCCTGGCGTATGTGTTCTACATGATTCCGCGCCTGGCCGACGAGCAGAAGCAGGTCAAGCAGTACGACTACTACAGCGAGTTCTACGCCGACTTCATCGCCGGGCACATTGCCGACGTGACGGTGGTGAACGGGCAGGAGCTGGAGGGCGAGTTCAAGCCCGATGTGCCCGGGGGCTACGAACGCTTCATCGTGTCCGTGCAGGGCGAGAACGTGCTGGCGGACCTGATGGCGGCGAAGAAGGAGTACGAACTCGACACCAACGTCGGCGCCGAGGCGATGCGGCTGAGCGACCGCATCCTGACGACCGCCGCCACCTACGTGCTGCCGCTGGTGCTGATCATCCTGTTCTGGATGTTCATGGTTCGGCAGATGAACTCGACGCGCGGGCAGGCGCTGAACTTCGGGCGCAGCCAGGCGCGCATGGTCGGCGACCACTGGGAGCGCGTGACCTTCGACGACGTGGCGGGGATGCACGAGGTCAAGGAGGAGCTGGAGGAGGTCGTGGCCTTCCTCAAGCAGCCCGAGCGCTTCCGCCAGCTCGGGGCAAAGATCCCGCGCGGGGTGCTGCTGGTGGGGCCGCCGGGCTGCGGGAAGACGCTGCTGGCGCGCGCGGTGGCGGGGGAGGCGGGCGTGGCGTTCTACTACATGTCGGGCTCGGACTTTGTGGAGATGTTCGTGGGCGTGGGCGCGTCGCGCGTGCGCGACCTGTTCGACCAGGCCAAGAGCCACCTGCCGGCGATCATCTTCATCGACGAGCTGGACGCGGTCGGGCGGCTGCGCGGCGCGGGGCTGGGCGGCGGCCACGACGAACGCGAGCAGACGCTCAACGCGCTGCTGGTGGAGATGGACGGCTTCGACCCGAACGACGACGTGATCCTGCTCGCGGCCACCAACCGGCCCGACATCCTCGACCCGGCGCTGCTGCGCCCGGGCCGCTTCGACCGCCAGATAGTGGTGCCCATGCCCGATGTCAAGGAGCGCCGCGAGATCCTCGACATCTACGTCGAGGACAAGCACCTGGCCGATGACGTCGATCTGGACATGCTGGCGCGGCGCAGCGTCGGCTTCTCCGGTGCGGATATCGAGAACATGGTGAACGAAGCCGCATTGCTGGCCGGCCGGGAGAACAAACAGATCATCGAACGCGAGGACTTCGACGAGGCCATCGAACGGCTCATCGCCGGCCCCGAGCGCAAGAGTCGGGTAATCATGGAGGACGAGCGGCGTGTGCTGGCCTACCACGAGGCGGGGCACGCGCTGGTGGGGCACATGCTGACCGACTTCGACCCGGTGTACAAGGTCACCATCCTGCCGCGCGGCATGTCGCTGGGCTACACCATCTCGCTGCCCGAGGATGACCGCTACATCACCTCGAAGACGCAGATGCTCAACCGCATGACCCAGGCGCTGGGCGGGCGGGCGGCGGAGGAGCTGGTGTTGGGCGAGATCCACACGGGGGCGCAGCAGGACCTGGAGGTGGTGTCGCGCATCGCCCGGGCCATGGTCACCGAGTACGGCATGAGCACCGAGCTGGGGCCGATCACCTACGGCAAGAAGACCGGCCCGGTGTTCCTGGGCAAGGACATCGCGGAGGAGCGCAACTACTCGGAGGCCGTCGCCGAGATGATCGACTCGGAGGTGCGCGCGCTGGTGGACATGTGCTACGAGCGCGCGAAGATGATCCTGACCGACCATCGCGACGAGCTGGACCTGCTGGTGGACAAGCTGCTCGAGGTGGAGACGCTGGAGCGCGACGACGTCGAGGCGCTGGTGAAGTACGGGGTGATGGCCGACGAGCTGGAGGGCGAGGAGGAGGCCGTCGAGGACACGCCCGACGACGACCGGCCCGCTCCGGAGCCCGCGACGGGCGAGGCGACCCAGCCCCGTCGCGGCACGGTGCCGCCGGGCATGCCCGAGGCGCAGACGCCCTGAGGGCGGCGCATGACTGACGCGAACGCGCGTGAGGCGGGCGGGCGGCCGGCGTACCTGGGCCTGGGCGCCAACATCGGCCGGCGGGCGCGGGCGTTGTCCGACGCACTCGCGCTGCTCGACGCCACCGACGGCCTGTCGCTGACGGCGGTGTCTTCGGTCTACGAGACCGAGCCGGTGGGCGTGACCGACCAGCCGCGCTTCCTCAACCTGGTGGCGCGTTTCGAGTGCCGCCTGTCGCCGGAGGAGCTGCTGGCCGCCGCGCAGGACGCCGAGCGGCGCCTCAAGCGCGTGCGTGCCCGGCGCTGGGGGCCGCGCACCATCGACGTGGACATTCTGCTCATCGGCGACGAGCGCATCACCACGCCGGCCCTCACGGTGCCGCACCCGGAGATGACGCGGCGGCAGTTCGTGCTGGTGCCGCTGGCGGAGATCGCGCCCGAGGTTGCGCTGCCCGGCGGACGCACGGCGGGCGAGCTGTCCGGGGGCGAGAGTGCGGCGGTGCGGCGGCTGGGGACGGTGGCCGAGGTGGTGGCGCGGGAGAGCGCAGAGGCGGGGAGCGATGGCTGATGTTCGGCGCCGGGAGGGCGCGGCTGCAGGCTGAGGTGTTCGGCGAGCTGGCCGCGATGGTGCATGCGGGAGTGAACATCGGCGAGGCGCTCGGGGCGGTGGCCGAGGACCTGCACGACCGGCGCATGGCCGAGGCGCTGGCGCAGGCGGGGCACGAGGTGTCGCGCGGGGGGCGCCTGAGCGAGAGCCTGGCCCGGCATGAGCGCCTGTTCTCGCCGCTGACGGTCGCGATCGTCGAGGTGGGCGAGAGTTCGGGGCGGCTGGAGCAGGCGCTGCGCACCGGCCAGCAGTATCACGAGCGCGACTTCGAGCTGCGCCACCTGCTCACCCGCGAGCTGGCCTACCCGATCGTGCTGTTCGCGGCCATTCTGCTCATCCCCCTGCTCGGCCAGGCCATTCTCGTGTGGATGACCGACACCTTCGCCGCCGCCGCGCTCCTCGTGATCCGCCAGCTTCTGCTCTACGGCATTGTGCTGGGCGTGCCCGTGGGCGCCATCGCGCTGATCTGGCGGGCCATGTCGAACTCCGAGCAGGGTCGGGTCAGGCTGCATGGGGTGCTGCTGAACATTCCCATCGTGGGCGGGGTGTTGCGCAAGCTCGCGGTGGCGCGCTTCTGCCGGGCGCTGGCGTCGCTCTACTCGTCGGGGGTGCTGCTGGGGACGGCGGTGCGGCTGGCGGGGGATGCCGCAGGCAACGCCAAGGTGCGCGATGAGCTGACGCGCAACGTCGGCCAGATCGACGGCGGCGCGAGCCTGTCGGAGGCGCTGGCGGGCAGCGCGCTGATGCCGCGCACGGTGCTGACCATGCTCAAGACCGGCGAGCGCACCGGGGACATCGACGGAATGGCGCAGAACGTGGCCGACCACCTCGAGCGTGAGGCCGAGACCTCGACGAAGCAGCTTGCAGTCTCGCTTACGCCGGTTGCGGTGCTGATCGCGGGCGTCATCGTGGCGATCATGCTGCTGGGCTTCTACACGGGCTACGCGGAGCGGCTGATCCCGTAGCTTCGGCGGTGTCCATGAGCGACGAGCGGTTCGATCCGTGGCGGACGCTGGGCATCCAGGTCGGCGCGGGCCCGGGCGAGGTGCGGGCGGCGTGGCGGCGGCTGGCGCGGCGCATGCACCCGGACGTCCGGCGCGATGCGGCGGCGCACGAGGACTTCATCCGTCTGCGCCAGGCCTACCAGACGCTCATGGACGACGAGCTGCGCGCGCGGCTCGAGCGGCGCTTCCTGACCCCCGACGACGACAGCTTCGCGATCATCGACGACTTCGAGGTTACCCTCGGCGACGCGTATGAGCTGCTCGAGCGCGGCTACATCGACGAGGCGCGCGCGCTCTACCTCGATCTTGCGCGCGACCACGCCGGCGACGAGCGGCTGCTCAAGCTCGTGGAGGCGATCCGCCGGGCGGAGGAGCGGACGGCGCGCATGGCCGGGCCGGCGCGTCCGGAGGTGCACACGCCGCGTGAGCCGGCGCGCGGCGCCGCCTCGTGGGAGAGCTACCGCGAGATGTGGACGCCCGAGGCCACGCCCGCGCGCCGGTGGCTGGGGCTGCTCGCCTGCGCGGTGGTCGCGGGCTGCGTGATGGCGGTGCGCGCGAGCGACGCGCCGCCGACGCTGCAGGGCTTCTCGACCGTCGAGATCGGCATGGCGGCGCTGGCGGGCTTCCTGGGCGCGCTGCTGGCGGCGGCCGGGGGGCTGCTGCGGTCGTTCGACTTCGAGCTGGGCGGCACGGTGACCGACCGCGGCGGTGAGGCGCCGCTGTGGCTCTACCTGGGCGTCGCGGGGCTGATCTCGCCCGCGCTGGCGTTGATCTTCTACCTGGTGATCGCCCTCTTCGAGGCGCCGCTGTCGTGGCGCGTGCTGGCGTTCTTCGCGGGCGTCTACGCCACGGCCGCGGCGCTGGCATGGGCGCACGGCGGGCAGATGGCCGAGGTGCTGACCTTCGGCGCGAGCGTGGTCTTCGTGCCGGCGCTGGCGGGCTGGGCGGTCGGCTCGATCTTCCGGCCGGGGCACTGGTGGGAGTAGGCCCGGCGGCCCGCGTAGTGTATACTCAGTGCAGGTGAAGGCCGATGCGTGTCGTGCACACCAAGAGCGAGGTCCGCGCGGCGGTGGCCGCCGCGCGGGCGGAGGGGAAGACGATCGGCTTCGTACCCACGATGGGCGCGCTGCACGCCGGGCACATGTCGCTGGTCGAAGCGGCGGTGGCGGGCAGCGACTTCGTGGTGGTGAGCATCTTCGTCAACCCCATGCAGTTCGGCCCCGGTGAGGACCTGGAGAAGTACCCGCGCACGCTCGATGAGGACGCCGCGCAGTGTGAGGCCGCGGGCGTCGCGCTGGTCTTCGCGCCCTCAGTGAGCGAGATGTATGCCGATGGGGCGTGCACTACGGTGCACGTGGCCGGGCTGACCGAGGGCCTGTGCGGGCAGTTCCGCCCCGGGCACTTCGACGGTGTGACCACGGTGGTGTGCAAGCTTTTCAACATCGTGGCGCCCGATCGCGCGTGGTTCGGCGAGAAGGACTACCAGCAGCTCGTGGTGATCCGCCGCATGGCGCGCGACCTCGATCTGCCGGTGGAGGTCATCGGCGGCCCGACGGTGCGCGAGGCCGACGGGCTGGCGCTGAGTTCGCGCAATCAGTACCTGAGCGCGACCGAGCGCGCGGCGGCGCCGGCGCTGCAGGCGGCGCTGCAGGAGGGGGCGCGGGCGGCGCGCGAGGGCGCGACCGGGGCGGAGGTCGAGCGCACGGTCGCCGAGGCGCTCGCGCGGGAGCCGATGCTGCGGCCGCAGTACATCCGGGCGGTGCACCCGGAGACGCTGCAGCGGCTGCTGGGGGAGAGCGGGCCGATGGTCATCGCGGCGGCGGCCCACCTGGGGGAGACGCGACTGATCGACAACATCAAGGTCGAGGGATGATGACATGCTGCGCATCATGTGCCGGTCGAAGATCCACGGAGCGACGGTCACGCAGACGGAGCTGTTCTACGAGGGGAGCATCACTATCCCGGCGGACCTGCTGGCGGCGGCGGACATGCTGCCCAACGAGCGCGTGCAGATCGTGAACCTGAATAACGGCTCGCGCATGGAGACCTACATCATCGAGGGCCCCGCCGGCTCGGGCAACATCTGCCTCAACGGGCCGGCGGCGCGGCTGGCCGTGGCAGGCGACCGCGTGCACATCCTGTGCTACGCGATGATGGACGAGGAGGAAGCGCGCGGCTGTGTGTTGAATGTTGTGAAAGTTGACGACAGCAACCAGATCGCAGAATCATGAGACAGCAACTCCCGCCAACCGACCTGGTCCATTCCGCGACCGTCGCCCGCATCGTGCGCGCAGCGCTGCGCGAGGACATCGGGCGCGGCGACGTCACCAGCCTGTTGACCGTCCCCCCCGAGACGCAAGCCCGTGGCGTGCTGCTGGCCAAGCAGGATGGCGTGATGGCCGGCGGCTACGTGGTCGGCGAGTGCTTCGCGCAGAACGATCCGGGCTCGCGCTTTGAGCAGAGCGTGGCCGAGGGCGAGCGCTTCGCCCCCGGCGATCACCTGGGCACAGTTGCGGGCAGCGCGCGTGGGCTGCTGGGCGCCGAGCGCGTGGCGCTCAACTTCCTGCAGCGCCTCTGCGGCGTCGCCACGCTCACGCGTCGGTTCGCCGACGCGGTGGAGGGCACGAGCGCGCGCATCACCGACACGCGCAAGACCACGCCGGGCCTGCGTGCGCTGGAGAAGGCGGCGGTGCTCGCCGGCGGCGGCAGCAACCACCGCTTCGCGCTCCATGACGGCATCCTCATCAAGGACAATCACATCCGGCTGGCGGGGGGGATCGCGCAGGCCATCGCCCGGGCGCGCGCGGGCGCGCCGCACACCCTGAGGGTCGAGGTCGAGACCGCGCACCTGGGCGAGGTGCGGGAGGCGCTGGAGGCGGGCGCGGATATCATCATGCTCGACAACATGGACGACGAGGCGATGGCCGAGGCGGTGCGCATCGTGGGCGAGCGCGCGCTGGTGGAGGCGTCGGGCGGGATGGCGCTGGAGCGGGTGCGCGCCGTGGCGGAGATCGGCGTGGACCTGATCTCAGTGGGCGCGCTGACGCACTCGGCGCCGGCCATCGACATCAGCCTCGAGCTGGAGATGGTGGACTGAGCCCAAGCGGGAGGGATCCTGACCGTGCGCGGCACAGTTGAGGCAGGCCGGGGGCTGGCGGCGCTGGCGCTGCTGATCGTTGCGGGGACGGCGGCGGCGCAGGAGAATGTGGCGCTGAACCGGCCGTTCGTGTGCAGCACCGACGTCATGGACGGCTGGACCGGGCTGGTGGACGGCGTGACCGACTCCGACAGCGGCCCGGGATGCTTCGCCACCAGCGACGAGGTGGGCTTCCCCAAGGCGGTCACCATCGACCTGCAGCGGCCGTGCATCGTCAACCGCATCGCGGTGCACAACTCGGCCAACGGCAACACGCGCGGCATCGCCATCTACTGCTCGCGGGACGGCGAGCAGTTCGAGAAGCTGCGCGAGTTCATCTTCCCGCAATCTCAGCCGATCGTGCTCAACCATCGCTTCAACGATCGGCCGGCGCAGTTCGTGCGCGTGGAGTTCGCCAACACGTGGGGCGGCGGGCTGGGCGGCGACAACGTCATCTTCGTGCGCGAGGTCGAGGTATTCGGCACGCCGACCGGGGGGGCGTCGGTGATGGGGCCGCCCGCGCAGCCCATCGGCGACCCGCTGCTGCCCACGCGCGAGGTGCGCCTCTTCCGGCGCTGGGCGCTGGAGGGCGACCGGCCGCTGAGCATCGTGACCTTCGGCGACTCGCTGGCCGAGATCGACGAGGAGAGCTGGCCGACGGTCATGGCCGAGCGGCTGCAGTTCGCGCGGCCCGAGGGCGCGCAGGTCACGGTCAGCGCGGTGGCGCACGCGGGCATGACGCCGGATGCGGGCTCGGGCGATGTGACCGAGGTGATCGACGCCGCGCCGGACGTGGTGCTGGTCAGCTTCGGCACGGACATGGTACACTGGGACGCGGGGGGCTTCCGCGCGGGGTTGGGGGCGGTGGTGGGGCGGCTGCTGGCGGAGACCGATGCGCTGGTGGTGCTGGTGGGGCCGGCGCCGCGCGGTCAGGAGATGGTGGACACCGCGCGGCGCGCGCTGGCGCAGATGGAGCGCACCGGCGAGCTGCTGGGGGTGGCGGTGGTGCGCACCGAGGCGGCGCTGCTGGCGGAGGGGCTGACGGTTGAGGACGTGCCGGGGGACGACGGCGGCCTGTCGGAGGCGGCGCGGCAGGTGATCGCTACGGCGGTTCTCGAGCTGCTTGTGCAGCCGTAGCCACGTGGGGTGAGCGACGGATGCGGCGGTTGTTCGGCGCGCTAATCGGTCTGCTGCTGTTCTTCCCGGGCGCGGAGGTGCTCAAGTGGCTGGTGGTGCGTGAGCTGCGCCTGTACCAGGAGATGACGCTCACCGACGCCCTGCTGGCGATCATCATCGTGCTGGCGTCGATGATCATCTTCGGCCAGCCCCGGCGGGCGCTGAGCGCGGAGGAGCTGGAACGCCAGGCGAAGGCGATGGAGCTGGCGTCGCGCCGGCTGGAGGAGGCGCAGCGGCGGCGCGACGCGCTGCGCCGCGGGCGGCGGCCCCGGTCGAGCACGTCGTCGCCGGAGACCGCAGCCCGGCGGGCGCGGCC
>JALGVA010000294.1 GCA_029820295.1 Candidatus Zipacnadia bacterium | reverse complement strand
TGCCGGTGTCGCGCACGAAGGCCTGACGCTCGACCAGCGCGTTGCGGTTGCCCTCGAGCGCTTCCTCGTGGGGCAGGACCGTCCTGCGGCCATAAGTAACCGCGTCGGCGAGGATCAGCGGCGCCTGCTCGGTGGCCCACTCGGGATAGATCCCTTCCACCATGAAGGGCGTCCCCGGCGCGGGGTAGACGCAGAACTGGAAGGTCGGGTCGATGGCGTCCACGGCCCGGCGCAGGGTCCGGCAGCGCTCGCGCCAGTGCGCGATCTGGAAGGTCTCGAACTCATCGTGCAGGCCCTGGCCCTTCAGCCACTCGTAGCGTGCGTCGAGAGCCAGCTCGGGCAGCTCAAGGCCCTTCGCCTGGGCGAACGCAGCCATGATCAGGTCATCGTACGACAGCGAGTAGCAGTTGCCGCCTCTGGGGCCCGACGCGTAGTTCTCGTAATCCAGGAAGACCCCGAAGAGCGCGGGCATCTCGGCGCTGATCTTCGCATAGTCGGTGATCAGCCCGTTGGTCCAGGCCCAGAACTCATCAGAGTTCGGGCTCCAGAGGGACTGCTCGGCTCCGGACGCCCACACCATGCGCCTGCCGTCCGCCGCGCTGTCATCGAGCGCGGCCGTCAGCGAGCCGCGCATCCACGGCAGGTGCAGGATGCCGTACTGCTCGCACCACTGCGTGACCTGCCTGACCTCCTGCAGGTCGCCCGCGTGCCGGGGCGAATAGACGTTGAAGCCCGCCTCGGCCGATTCGCGGACCATCCACTCCTCGGTGTGCCAGCCCGCCTCGGGCTGCATTACCTTGTCCACGACGACCTTGAACTTGACCGTGCGGCCGAGGTCGTGCCGTGTGATGGCCTCGGTCCGGCAGACCCCGACCACAACGGTGAACGCCGCGACGACTGCCACGCTTCGCATAGCCCCTCGCACCGTTAACGCCTCCTTGCATAAAGGCATCGGGCCGACCGGGCAACTCCCGATCAGCCCTTGGTTCCTCCTGCATGTCCGGTTTCCCTCGTTGCATCCCGATCAGTAGGGGATTCGGTCATTCTACTCGCGGTCGTGCTCGTGGCCGGGGCCGGGCTGCTGAGGCTGAGGCTGCTCGCCAACGTGGGAGGTGAATCCGACGCCCTTGGTGCGCAGGTCGTGTTCGATGGCCATCTTGAGTTCAGGCACCGACCACTCCTCCAACATGGGCGAGCCCGAGAAGGCGACCATGCCGAAGGCCGCTTCGGGAACGTGCTTGACCACCTCACCGTTGATGATGAGTCCGATCGTGAAGCCCTCGGAGATCGCGTCGATCATCTCGCGGTTGGCCTCGTCGCTGCTGTCCACGAACTCGACCCGCAGGTGGGGGCTGTAGTCCCTGCCCATCTGCTCCATGAGTTCGCGGTACTCGTCGCGGACGAGCTGGACGTTGTCGTAGCAGACCAGGTTCGCGACCGGGGCGTTCTCCGGCCCTATCGGCAGAACGTAGTCGGCATCGTCGCGAGACAGCGGCGGGGGGCCCTCGTCGTCGTGATCGCCATGATCGTGTGCATCGCGACCGACGCCGCGCTCGGCGAGCTGGACGGGGTCCATCTGGGCCATGTAGTGCAGCACGCCGACCACCGCGAGCAGCGCGATGATCACGAGGGCGGTTATGATCTGCCTGTTCATCAGCAAAGCACCTCAACAGCTCCGCACGGAGTGCCGCGTGGTTCGGTTGCGTTAACGTCCCGTGACCGCCACGAGGTTCCCGCGCCCGGCGGCGGCCGTCAGCCTTCGCGCAGCCAGACGGGCGAGGACCACGCCTCCTCGCCGTCTCGCTGGATCACGTGCAGGTAGTACCACGCCCTCTCCCCCACCGGCTTCGGGTCGTCCCACTCGAGCTCGGCGTCCAGGCCGTCCACCTCGACCGCGTGGACCACCTCGCCGTCGCGAATGACCTCGAGCCTGGCCAGCTCCGTCACGGCGTGCACCGTTGCTTCGACCTCGGCCTCGTCGCTTTCGCCCTTCTGCCCCATGGCGACGCCGGACACCTCGAAGTCCAGCAGGATGCGGGCGCCGGTGGTGGCGTAGGTGCGTCGATCGCGCAGGGCCTCGATCAGCTCGCGCCGGCGCAGCTCCGGCATCACCGCCGCGGTCAGGCCGGAGCGGTAGCGAAGCTGGCGGGCGAAGCCGTGGAGCGCCGTGCCCTGGCCGTCGGGGTCGTCGGGCGTCCAGCCGCTCTTGCCCTCATGGCAGTCGCCGCCACCGGTGAAGCCGAGCCTGGCGCCCGCGTTGAGCCAGGCGTGGGCGGGGAGCGGGTGATCGCCGGGGAACAGCGGGGCCTTGGGCGCGCCAAGGCGATCGCTCGCCCCCCACATCGAGTATATCTCGATGAAGCGCTCGATCGATCGGTCGTGATACTCCATCCGCCCGTTTGCGCCGGTGTGATGCGGACCGGCGACAACGCCCTCGTCACCGTGGAAGTGCCGGTAGACGACATCGAGGGAGCTCTCGGGCTCGTACATGCCGCGGAACAGTTGGAGCCGGCGGCCGCGCGCGTAGATACACCGATGGCCCTGCCGCCCCGCCCATTCGTAGCCGAGAAGTGCGATGAACTCGCC
>JALGVA010000132.1 GCA_029820295.1 Candidatus Zipacnadia bacterium | reverse complement strand
GTAGAGGCCGCTCAGCCGGCGCCCGTGCGTGGGCGGGTCGATGGCGACCATGCGCACGTTGGAGATCCACACGGCGCCGACGCTGCCGTACCAGATCTGCAGGCGCGCGCGGGTGTCGGCGGAGCCGTTGGACTCCACGAGGAATTCGAAGTCGCGCCACTCGTCGTCCGGCGCGAAGACCCGGTACGGGAAGAACGCGCGCCAGGTGCTGGTGTTGGTCACGGTGAAGGTGACACGCGCGCCGCGCAGGCCCTCGGCCCGCGCTCGGATGGTAACGCGGTACCACTGCCCTTCGGCGACCGGCACATCGTGGCGCGCGAGCATGATGCTGCCCTTGCCCTCGTCGTCGAGTGCGTCCAGCGACAGGCGCTGGCACCAGCCGTTGCCCTCGGGGGAGGGCTCGCGTGCCGATGATGTCGGCGCCTGTCCCCCGGCGACGGTCCAGCCATCGGCCTCGCCGTCGCCATCCTCATCGGCGCTGAAGTCGCCGTTGCGCACCAGCGAGGGCAGATGCGTCGTCCGGCCCACGCCGGCGGCATGGTGATCTCGCGCTGGTACCAGGCCATGTCGGCGGCGCCCAGGTCGGCGTCCTGCCAGCCGGGGTGGCGGTAGCACGTCTGCGTCTCACGATGCATCCAGAAGTTCGTGCCCGGCCAGGGCGCCGGGACCTTGAGCCAGCCCCAGTCAGCCTCCGGGACGCGGTCGGTCTTCCCCGCGACCGGCTGCCAGCGCCAGAGCCCGTTGATGCACAGGCGCGCGCGGAGCCGGGCGTCAGGGCGAGGAGGAGGCGGCCCGCGTGGCGAATGCCCCACGTGTATTCCAGCCGCCGTCGCGTTGCTCCCGGGGAGATGTTGCGCATGATACGCGTCGCCGTCGCCGGCCTGTCGCATGAGACCAACACCTTCGCCGAGGGCCTCACCACGTACGACGATTTCGCACGCGGGCGCGGCTTCCCCGGCCTGATGAGGGGGGAAGCCATGGCGGAGACCCTCGGGGGCAAGGCCATCTGCACCGGCGCGTTCCTGGATGCCGCCGAGGAGCTGGGCTTCGAGGCCCTGCCGCTGCTGTGGACCTTCCCGCAGCCTTCGGGCGTCATCGAGCAGGCGGCCTACGACCGTGTGCTGGCGATGCTGCTGGCGAACCTGGAGGCGGCGCTGCCGGTCGATGGTGTACTGCTGGAGCTGCACGGGGCGATGGTGACCGAGGAGCTGGAGGACGCGGAGGGCGACATCCTCGAGCACGTCCGGCGGATCGTGGGGCCGGAGACGCCCGTGATCGCGACCCTCGATCTGCACGCGAACATCAGCCCGCGCATGGTGGCGCAGTCGGACGCGCTGATCGGCTATGACACCTATCCGCACGTGGATGCCTGGGAGCGCGGGTGGGATGCCGCACGGCTGCTGGTGGCGGCCATCGAGGGGCGCGTGCGCCCGGCTTCGGCGCTGGCGCAGGCGCCGATGCTGATCGGGCCGCCCCGGCAGTGCACGCTGGCTGCGCCGATGCAGGACATCATCGCGCTCGCGCACGAGGCGGAGGAGCGTCCGGGCATCCTCAACGTCACGGTCGCCGGCGGCTTCCCCTTCGCCGACATCCACGACTGCGGCGCCGCGGTGGCCGTGACCGCCGACGGCGACGAGGCCCTGGCGCGGGCTACCGCGGAGGAGATCGGGCGGGCGATGTGGGAGCGCCGCGAGGAGTTCCGGGTGCGGCTGACGCCGTTGCCGGAGGCCATCGACCACGCGCTGCGCACCGGCGAGGGCCCGGTGGTGCTGGCCGACGGCTCAGACAACCCCGGCGGCGGCGCGCCCTGCGACGGCACGGTGATGCTGCAGGCGCTCATCGAGGCCGACGTCCCACGCTCCACGGTGGCCATCATCACCGACCCGCAGGCGGTGGCGCAGGCGATCGCGGCGGGCGTGGGCGAGCAGGTGACGCTGCAGGTGGGCGGCAAGACCGATGACCGCCACGGGCCGACGCTCACCCTGACCGGCTACGTGCGCCTCATCGCCGACGGGCGCTTCGCCAACCGCGGGCCGATGTACACCGGCATCGAGGCCGACATGGGCCGCACGGTGGTGTTCGTGGTCGGCGGCGTCGAGGTGATCCTAACCGAGCAGCGCATCCAGCCCTACGACTGCCAGGCGCTGCGCTGCGTGGGCATCGAGCCGCGGGAGCGCCTGCTGATCGGCCTGAAGTCGGCGGTGCACTTCCGGGCGGACTTCGGCCCCATTGCGACGGCGATCTTCGAGGTCGACACGCCCGGCGTGCACAACCCGGACGTGACCCGCCTGGAGTTCCGGCGACTGCGTCGGCCCATGTGGCCGCTGGACGAGATCGACCGGCCCGACCCGGCGACGACGTGACGCGCGGCGGCCGCGGCGGCAGGCGGCGGAAAGGTCCTGCACCCCGTACGAAGGGAAGTGCGCGTATGCGTACCCTGGCCACACTGATGCTGTCAGCCGCGATCGCGCTCATGGGCGAGATCGCGCCGGCGGCGCCCGAGTACCTGATCGACGCGCGCGGCTGGGACGGGCAGGAGCCCGCGCGCCTGGTGGTGCGCGCCATCCCGGAGGTGACGCGCGCCCAGGCGTGGAGCGGAAGCGTCACGGTGGAGGGCGGTGAGCTGCTGGAGCTGCGCGTGCGTTCGCGCGAGGGGCGCGTTGCGACGCCCGGCGTGACGCTGGCAGGCGACGGCTTCGAGGTCGAGGCCGAGCAGCCGATGCACGACCTCGCCATCGAGCTGACCGGCAACGGGGACACGCGCATCGCCGTGGAGGTGGGGGGCGAGGTGGTGGGCGCGACCATCGGCGAACTGCGCGTGGATGATCGGAGCTTCGAACTCGCGGGGGGCGGCACGGTGCGCCTGCTGCTCACCTTCGTCTACCCCTCGGAGACGCCCGCGCCGATCGCGCGGCTCAAGCCGATCGTGTCGGCGACGGAGCTGATGGTGGGCGGCGCGGCGCGGTGCGTGATCGCGGTGCCCGCGGACGGGCGTCACGATGAACTCGCACGCAGCGTGCAAACGGCGCTGGCGCAGCATGGTGAGCCCCCCGCGATCGTGACCGCGGAGGAGCTGATCGACGAGGGCCTGCAGCCCGACGCCGGGGCCCTGGGCGGCGCGCACGTGATCGCCATCGGCAACGTGCTGGACAACCGCCTGGCCGGCGCGCTGTGGGGGCGGGGCCAGGCGCTCGCCTCGCAGCTCTACCCCGGGCCGGGCGGGTATGTCATCCGCACTATCCACGACCCCTTCGGCCTGGGGCGCAACGTGGTGCTGCTGGCCGGCAGCGACGCCGCGGGCGTGGCCCGGGCCGTGACGCGCTTCCTCGAGGCGCACGTGCCCGCGCAGGGCGACGTTGTGCTGGCCGCGCCGCTGGTGGACGTGGACTACCACTGGGTGACGCATCCGGGCATCCCCGACAACTGGCCCAAGCGCATGCCGCAGGTCCGGGACATGGCGTATCTGCGCGAGCGCTGCGTCGCCGCCGGGGTGATGGACGAGGCCGGCCGGGTGCTGCGCGTGGCGGCCGAGCCCAACGCCGCAGTGGGCGCGGTGGTCTCGGCGCTGGCCGTGCTGGGCGAGACGTGGTGGTACCTGGGCCGGGAGGAGCTGCCACCGCTGATGGGGGAGATCCTGGAGCGCAATCTGCCGGCCTTCGAGCAGTACCAGGCGCGGCCGCCGCACGAGATGTCGGCGGGCATCACTGCCTTCACCGGGGTGTGGGACCTGATCGAGGAGCTGCCGGTGTTTTCGGACGAGGCGCGCCTGGCGGTGACCAACGTCCTGCTCGCCCAGGCGCGACAGGGGCATGAGCCGCGGGCCATGCACGCGCTGGTGCGCGAGGGCTGCCGCCAGGTGCACGACGAGAACCACGGCACGAACTCCGCGCTCAACGACCTGGTGCCGTGGAGCTACTTCGGCCGCTACTACGACCTGCCCGACACCGCGTACTGGCTGACGATGGTGGACGCGGTCTTCCGGGGGCAGGCGTCGAGCTTCCAGGTGGCGGAGGATGCGGCGGGCTACAACACCTCCTGCCCGGACCACGCCATGGTCTACGCCTACTCGCGCCCCAACCTGGAGTACCTGGAGCGCGGCGTGGCGCGGCACATCTGCGACTATTTCCTGAGCGCGGGCGTCAACAATCTCGGGCTGATGACCGGCTTCGGCGACACCGGCGGCCTGGTGCCTGTGGGCTACTTCAACGTCTTTGCCCGCGCGCTCTACTACTACCGCGACGGGCGCTACCGCTGGCCCCTGGAGAGCCTGCTGCACAAGAACTCCGGCCTGCGCACCTACATGAACCGTTTCGCGCTGCGCGACGACGTCGCGCCGGTCGAGCCCACGGACCTGACCGGGATGGTGGTGGAGCCGATCTACGAGCGGGCGGTCGAGAAGGGTGGCGGGCGGTTGGAGCCGATCTACCTCCCCGAGGAGCCCGTCGGCGACGGCAGCTACAACAAGATCGCCCTGCGTGAGGCCTGGGGCGCGGATCGGCAGTACCTGCTGATCAGCGGGCAGCAGCGCGACGGGCACACGCAGGCGCACGTGAACGCGGTCATCAACCTGACCGACAACGGGAAGATGTGGCTGGTGGATCATGAGTACGGCCTGCGCGCCGCGGCCGATCACAGCGGCATCGTGGGCATGCGCGACGGGCGCTTCATCAACCCCGGGCGGCAGGCGGTCGCCGAGGCGGTGGCAGACTTCGGCCGCACGGGGCTGCTGTGCTCGCGTGTGGCCCTGGGGTCGCTGAGCTGGCGGCGCTCGATCATCTGGCTCAAGGGCGACTGGTACGCCCTGCTCGATGACCTGACCGCCGAAGAGCCCGGTGAGTACGTGCTGCGTGCCTCCTGGCGGGGCCTGGGCGAGGAGAGCCTGGCGGCGGACCGCATGGTGCTCGCGCAGGAGGAGCAGCGCTACGAGGTCATCACCGACGGCGAGGGCGACCTCGACCTGCAGGTGGTGCCCTTCGCCAGCGACGACGAGTGGCGGGGCTTCTACCCGGGCGTTGACCCCGCGGCGAAGGTCCTGCGCCAGGACAAGGTGCTGAACCTGCAGCCGGGCGAGAGCGCGCACTTCGCCACGCTGCTCGCCGGCGGCGCCGCCGACGCGGCGCCTCTCGCCGACATCGCGACGCTGGCCGAAGGCGCGGCTATCGTCCAGGTGGGGGACCGGCGCTGGATCGTCGCCGGCGGGCCGGTGGTGGCGGAGGGGATCGGCTTCGACGGCGCGCAGGCGCTGGTGGGGGCGGACGTGATCGCGCTGTCGGCGGCAACGGCGCTGTCGTTGGGCGGCGAGGAGCTGCTCTCGGCGCGCGAGCCGGTGTCGCTGCAGGTGGACCTCGCCGACGGCCAGGCGACGGTGCAGGCGGCCGCGGGCGGCTTCACCTGGCGCGGGCGCCCGGTCGCTGTGGGCGAGGAGGCCATCACGGTCGACGTGAGCGGGCTGGCGGACACGACCGCACGGACGCTGGCGGACCTGGGTGCGGCGGCGCTGGCGCGCAAGCAGGAGGCGCTCGCGGGTGACGAGGGCGCCGGATACGAGGGCCTGACCGCGATCGGCGGCGCGGAGCTGGACGCACCGGCGACTGCGCTCACCCGCTGCGGCGAGGATGTCGCGGTCGGCCTGGCCGATGGCTCGGTGGTGCTGATCGGCGGCGACGATCGGCCGCGGTGGCGCTGGCAGGGGGGCGCGGAGGTCACGGCTCTGGCGGCGGCCGACCTCGACGGCGATGGCGCGCCCGAGATCGTCGCGGGCACCCGCGACGGCCTGGTCCACGCGCTTGACGACGGCGAGACCCTGTGGCAGTTCGAGGTGCGCGGCAGCGACACCGCCAACTACCGCCATGCCAGATCGCTGGTGCCCGCCGACCTGGACGCCGACGGCAGGCCCGAGATCCTGGTGGTGGCGCCCTTCCTGCACTGCCTGCGCGCCGACGGCAGCCAGGCGTGGGAGGAGTATCTGGCGTTCTGGCGCAACATGTGGCGCACCAACTGCGGCGCGGTGGACGCCGCCGACCTCGACGGCGATGGCCGGCCGGAGGTCGTCTCCTCCTGGATCGACGGCTACTCCGGGACGCGCGTGCTGCGCGCCGACGGCGAGCCGGTGGCGCCGGTGGTCGCCGGCGATGACTTCTCGCCCAAGGTCAACCACGGCAAGCCGGCCGGGGTGCTCGGCCTCGACTTCAACGGCGACGGGCTGGGCGACGTCGCCGTGGGCTACGACGGCGGCATCGTCACCTTCCCCTTCGATACGCAGGAGCGCTTCGGCGAGGCCGTGCTTAACGTGGGACCGGTGCTGCACCTGCTCGCCGGCCGCTCGGCCGAGCACGATCCGCTGCTCATCGCCACGAACGACATGGCCGACGTGCGCGGTGTCTACCACCGCGAGGGCGACGCGCCCTACCGGCTGCGCGAGGCGTGGCGGACCTCGGTGCGCGAGCCCATCACGGCGGCGGTCGCCACCGACCTGGACGGCGATGGGCTGACCGAGACGGTCGTGGGCACGCGTCGGGGCAAGGTTACCGTGGTCTCGAGCGCGGGCGAGATCATCGCCGTCGCCGATCTCAACCGGCCGGCGGTGGTGGGCATCTGCATCCTCCCGGGCGCCGACCCCCGGATCGTGGTGGCGCGCGGCGACGGCAGCGTCGAGCGTCTGGTGCTGGAGCGCTGAGGCGCGTCGCCGATCGCCCACGGGAGCGCAGGTCGCCGGGGGGCGTCGGGAGAAGCACGGGCGGAGCGGCCGAAGGCGCCCGGGCACGGCGATCTGCTGCAGGAGACCTGCGCATGACCTCGCGCGACCGTATGCGTACCGCCCTCTCGCGCCGGGAGCCCGACCGGGTGCCGCGTTGCGAGCAGTCGTACTGGCCTGAGACCATCGCGCGCTGGCAGCGTGAGGGCATGCCCGCCGATGCCTCGCCGGCACAGCTCTTCGAGCTGGATGCTTTCCTCGGCTTCAGTCTCGACAACAGCCTGCGCATCCCCGCCGAGACTCTCGAGGAGGCCGACGAGTGGGTGCTCGACCGCGACGCGAACGGTGTCGTGCACAAGCGCTGGAAGCACAGCTACCACGCCCCGGCGGCGGTGGACTTCGCCATCAGGACGCGGGATGACTGGGAGCGCCACCGCGAGCGGCTGGCCTACGACCCGGCGCGCATCAGCACGGGCGTGCGGCAGGCCATCAGCGATGCCGGCGCGGCGGGACACTTCTGCACGATCCTGCCCGGCGAGCCCGTCTGGTGGGCACTGGCGACCCTGGGCATGGAGAACGGCCTGCTCACGCTGGCCACCGATCCGGACCTGTTCGCCGAGATGCTGGAGGCCCAGGCCACGCTGGCGCTGCGCATGACGCGCCAACTGCTCGGCGAGGGCTACCGGCCGGACGCCATCCTGTTCTCCTCGGATCTGTGCTACCGCGGCGGGATGCTGTTCTCGCCCGCCAGCTACCGCGCGCTCATGATGGACTACCACCGCGAGTACGCGCGCCTGTGCCACGAGCACGACATGTTCCTCATCCTGCACTGCGACGGCGATGTGCGCGAGTTCATCCCGCTGCTCATCGAGGCCGGCTTCGACTGCGTCGAGCCGCTGGAGGCGCGTGCCGGCAATGATGTGCGCGAACTCAAGCCGCGTTACGGCGAGCGCATCAGCTTCTTCGGCAACATCAACATGGACGTGGTCGCGACCGGGGAGCGCGAGCTGATCCGCCACGAGGTCATCAGCAAGGTGGAGGCGGCGAAGCCGGGCGGGGGCTACATCCACCAGTCGGATCATTCGGTGCCGCCGACGGTGAGCTGGGACGCCTACCGCTGGTGGATGGACCTTGCGCGCGAGCATGGGGAGTACGTTCCCTGACCGGCCGGCTCGCGCGCTCCGTCCGGTCCTTCGGATGGGCCCGCGCGCGTCCGTGCAGTCGGCACTGCGAGTGGGCCGGACGGGCAGCGGTCACTGGCCGGACAGACGGGCGCACAGCGGAATCGTGAAGGCATTGACGCCCTCGATGGTGCGCAGCGGGAAGTAGACCTCCTCGGTGGTCTGTCCGTCGATGCGCAGACCGTGATCGTGTGTGAGCACGATCGCCGTGCGGTCACCCTGCCGCTCGACATGGTCGATCTCGTAGCCGTGGCGGTAGCCGTTGCCGTGCGTCACGATCATCCACGTGCCGCGCAGGGCCTCGCCCGGCGGCAGCTCCGCGGTGGTGATGAAGGCGTCCTGGTCGGCGCCGTCGGCCCGGCGGGTGGCGGACTCGATGACGCCCGTCCAGGCGCTGCGCTCCGTCTCGATCTCCTCATCGCCGCCGGTGAGCGCCCGGCCCTCGAACAGCCACATACCCGCCAGCTCGCCGCCGACGCGCCGCACCACGCCCAGGCGGCCCTGAAGCGTGATGTCGCCCGCCGTCCTCTCCGGGAACGGCTCCTCGTCGAGAGTGCTGATGATGGTGTCGATGATCTCGCCGCAGGTCACCTGCACGGCCACGCAGTCCGGGTCCGCGGGCGTGACCTCCAGCGCGCGCACCTCGTCGATGAAGGGCTCACCCAGGAAGGGCTCCTCGATCGCGGCGAACAGCGAGTGCAGCGGCGCCGGGCCCGACCGCCGTGCGGCGAGCTGGGGCATCCAGTAGTCCAGTGCCCGGCGATCCTCGCCCTCCGAGCCCACGCCCGCCCGCCGGATGGAGGGCGTCTCGCCCAGGTACAGCTCCGTGGGCGCGTTGCCCACGATGTGCGCGCGCACCCCCCGGGTGGGCTCGTCGGCGTAGCGGAAGGTCACGCTGAAACCACCCCGGGACGCCCCGCGCCGGACCTGTCGCCAGATGGTGTAGCTGTCGGGCGGTTCCGCCCCCGCGAACTCGTCACCGGCCGCCGCGAGCGGCAGGCTGCTCTCGGCGGTCATATCCTCGTCGGCGCTGCCGTGCAGCAGCCAGTCGTGCACGGCGCCGCCACGGGTGCGCGCGATGTCCACGATGTAGGCGTCGCCGCCGGGCAGCGGGATGAGCGCCAGCAGCCGGCGGTACATGTCCAGCCCCTCGATGTTAGCGTACGCCCTGACGCCGTCCGCGGCCGTGACGCTGATGGCGGCGTCGGCGGGCGCCGTCGCGGGCGCGGGGAAGAACCACAACAGGTCGCCGTCGGAGGGACTGCCGCCCTGCTCCTGGCGATCCACCGCGACCAGGTTGTGGCTGATGGTGGACACCGTCCACCAGCGCTGGTTGGTCCAGGTATATCCCACGTCGGACAGCATCTCGCGCTCGCGGGCCCACAGCGTAAGGTTCAGGTTGTCCCGATGGCTGTGGCCGTAGGCGCCGGAGAAGTGCAGTTGGACCTGGATCTGGCCGGCTCCCTCACCATGGCCCAGCGATGCGTGTCCGTAGCCGGGGAGGATGGTCGAGACGGTGCGCTCCCGGGGCTCGGCGCGCCGCTGATGGGCCCAGGTGTCGTGCACCGGCGTGGAGGTGCCGTCGGGGAAGCCGACGGGATCGAAGGCATGCTGGACCTTCCCCCAGAATGCCAGGTCGGCCTCGGGGTCGAAGTCGTCGAAGCGTGTGCCGTCGATCTCATCGACGTAGCCGGGAGGATCGGTGTACCCGGCCACTCTGGAGAAGGCGGCGCGCATCCCGCCCAGTGTCATGTGGTGATAGCTGGGCGATTCGTGCCAGGTGCCGTCGTAGAAGAAGCCCTCGTCGAGGTTGCGCATGATCCAGCCGACCGCACGGTGGACCATGGCCGGATCGCCGAGCACGCGGCCGAGCATCGCCGCGCTGGTGATATCATAGCCCACGACGTTGCTCACGATGTACGGGCTGACCTCGATGGCGTGGTAGGTCGGGCGCAGGAGGTCGTTCTCCAGGCGCGCACGCACGTCGTAGCCGCGCTCTTCGGAGACCTGCTCGAACTGATCGCTGTCGTAGATGAGGTCGTAGGCCAGCACCAGCACGCGGGGGATCTCGTTGTGGAAGTTGCCCCAGCGCCCCGCGTCCCACGGGTAGGGGGGCTCCTGAGAGGGACAGAAGCCGATGCGCCCGCGGGTGCGGTTGTAGAGGGCGGGGTAGTGCGGGTAGAGCGTGGCGAAGCGATCGAGGATCAGCACGGCGCGGCGGGCGTACCGGGGCTTGCCGGTGGCCTGCCACGCCTCAGCCAGCGCCAGGCACTGCCCGGCGATCCAGTTGCGCTGGTGCATCAGGATGTGGGCGCTGAAGAAGTGGCGCGTGTCGGTCTGCTCGTGGAGGTAGTAGCGGTACTCGATAGTCTCGCCGAGTGCGTTCTCGCCGGTGAGCACGTGGTCCTCGGGGTAGCGCTCATCCGGCGGGCGCACCACCGTTCCGCAGTGGCGGCACACCAGCTCATCCGGCCGCTCGATGCTCCAGCGGAACACGCCGCTGCCCTGCGATCCCCCGAAGCAGTTGGGGCAGTCGAGCACGCGGAAGTAGGTCTTCTCCGGCACGTAGCCGAGCATCTCCTCCTCGGTCATCGCCATGACGCGCTCGACTCGCGTCTCGTACTCCGCCGCGCGCTGCACATCGACGGTAGTGTAGATCGGGTGCTCCTCCGCCGAGGCGGCCACGCACAGCGCGACCATCACCAGCGACGCACAGGCCAGATACGACCACGGAACCGCCGACATGCTGCCCATCTCCCTGAATGCGAGGATCGTCGATGAGTGCGCGCCTCGGCGTGTGCCGGGCCGAGTCGCGGTTCTTGCGCGAGGGTTCCCGACGCAGGCCCTGCGAACCTGCGGGACGGTGGCAATGCAACGGCAAGCGATGTGGGGGAGGGGCGCTTCCCTGGAAGAAAGCGCCCCTCCCCCGACCGCGGCGCGGTCTCCCCTCCGCGCAAAGAACTCAGGCTTGCACGCTCCGTCCGCTGCTTTGCAGCGACCTGCGCGCGCGTCGCCGGTGGCGGCGCTCCCTCGCGCCGCAGGGCGCGCGCGGGTGCGGTCCGGTGGAAGGCCCGCCGGTGTGAGGTCTGCCGGTGCACGCGCCCGCCTCTGCACACAGCTTTCGACGGGAGGCGCAGGACAGTGGACCGCACGCGGGGAAGAGACCGGGGCCGTTCCATCTGCCACGCTCAGGGGATGCTGCCGGCCATGGTCATCGACATTCACGTGCACACGCGCTCGACCGTCGGCCCGACGCGCTACGGCACCGGGCAGACCTACGCCACGCCCGAGCAGCTCATCGAGATGTACGACGAGGTGGGCATCGACCGCGCGGTGATCCTGCCGGGCGTCAACCCGGAGTGCTCGCATCACATCCAGTCGGTGCAGGACGCCCTCGAGATCTGCGAGCGCTACCCGGACCGCTTCATCCCCTTCTGCAACATCAATCCGCGGCAGGTGCGCAACTCACCCGACGCGGACCTGGGCTATCTGATGGAGTACTACAAGGAGGTGGGTTGCCGGGGCATCGGCGAGGTGACCGCGAACCTGGCCTTCGACGACCCGCTGGTGGAGAACCTGTTCGCGCACGCCGAGCGCGTGGGCCTGCCACTGACCTTCCACGTGGCCACGCAGGAGGGCGGGACCTACGGGCTCATCGACGATCTGCACCTGCCGCGCTTCGAGGCGGCGGTGGCCAAGTTCCCCGACCTGGTCTTCCTATGCCACTCGCAGGCGTTCTGGTCGGAGATCAGCGGGGACGTCACCGAGGAGACGCGTGGTGGCTATCCCAGGGGCCCGGTCACGGAGGGCGGCAAGGCCGCCGAGCTGATCAGGAGCCACCCCAACGTCTACGGCGACCTGTCGGCGGGCAGCGGCTTCAACGCGGTCAGCCGCGACCCCGAGTTCGGCTACCGCTTCCTCGACGAGTGCCAGGACAAGCTGCTGTTCGGCACCGACGTGTGCGCGCCGTCGAACCGTAACGATGTGCTCATCAACCTCAAGAACTTCCTCGAGGACGCGCTGGCGCAGGGGCACATCTCGCAGACGGTCTTCGACAAGGTGATGTACCGCAACGCCGAGCGGCTGCTGGGGTTGTGACCCCGGCGCAGGGACGCGGGGCCGATCCGCCGGCGGCTCAGGCGTCGGCGGGGACGAACTCCCAGAGGCTCACCGGCCATTCCTCGCCGCGGGCGGCGACGGCCGCGACGTACCCGGGCCACGGGCGCAGATGCGCGTCGAGCACGCAGGCCGTGGAGTTGGCGGTCGGGCGCCCGATGGGCACGGTGACCGCGTCGGGCGCCATCTTGGTCACCAGGTGGGTGGTCGAGAAGGTCGTGTTCTCGGTCGGCCCGCAGGCGTGCGGCAGGCGCGCGTCGGGGCGCCCGAAGGTGACCGCCTGGCGCACCGCCGGGTGGCTGAGCAGCACCTCGTCCACCTCGCACGGGGAGATGTTCTCGCCGCCGCGGATGATGATCTCCTTGATCCGCCCGCTGACGTAGAAGTAGCCGTCTTCGTCCATGTACTCCTCGTCGCCGGTGCGGAACCAGCCGTCGCGGAAGGCCCGGGCGTTGGCCTCGGGGTTCGCCTCGTAGCCATCGAAGACCACCGGGCCGCGCGCGACGATCTCCCCGCGCGCGTCCGTCGTGGCAGCGGGTTGCCGCCGACGTTGTCTGCCATCTCGGTCATGCCGTAGCTCTCGATGACGGGGACCCCGACGATGACCGCGCGGTGCTCCGGCGCGCGCTTGAGGATGGTCTGGTTCATGGTCGGGACGGCACTGATCCACGTCGGATCGAAGCGCGCCGGTAGCTCGAAGAAGCGCGGGGCGTCGAAGGCCGGGGTGACCGCCAGGCTGCCGCCGGAGAAGAGCGGGTAGAGCGCGCAGCTCGAACTCCCCGGCGGCCGCTCCCTCGCCGACCACCGGGTCGATGATGGGGATGCCCAGGCGCCGCGCCACCGGCCGCGCCGCGCTCGCCCCGGCCCACGCCGGCGGCGTTCAGCGCCGCGC
>JALGVA010000293.1 GCA_029820295.1 Candidatus Zipacnadia bacterium | reverse complement strand
GCGGGAGCGCGGATTGCACCTGCATCGCGCAGGAGAAGACGATATTGAGGCAAACGTAACCTTTATGCTTCCAGCGGCGAAGACTATACACAGGCTCACCGGCCGCCGGTTGCCGGCAATACGGTCGCGCGGCAGGACATGATGGAGCGAGGAAGAGGCAGTCGGTCACTGGCTATCTGACTACCAGGTGCAGGAACGCGGTGGCCGCGGGGGAGCGGGCGGCCACCGCATAGCCGCGAGGCGCGCACGCGATGGACGTGCGGAGCAATGAGCAGACAGGGAGTCAGGGCGATGAGGTCTCTCTCGACCATGGCGGTGGGCGCGGCCGTGCTGACGTGCGCTGCGGCCGCATGGGCCGAGCCCGTGACACTGATGGTGCCGGCCGACTACCCGACCATCCAGGAGGCGATCGACCACGCTCCCGCTGGCGGATTCACGCACGAAGTGGTGATCGCGCCGGGCACGTATGAGGAATGCGTTGTGGTCAACCGGGCGATCGTGCTGCGAGGCGAGGACCCCGAGTCGTCGGCGGTCTCGGCGAAGACGATCCTGCGCCCGCCGGCCGGTTCAAGCGCCCCTGTGGTGACCTTCGAAAGGGCAGGGGGCACGGCCTACAGCTTCATCAAGGGCCTGACGATCACCGGTGCGAGCGCAGGCGAGGGCGCGGTCTGCGTCGATGACCGCGCGCGCGTCGGCATCTACCGGTGCATCATCGCGGGGAACTCCTGCACGGGCGTGAGGCGCAAGCCCAACTCGATCGGCGCCACCGGGCACTGCATCATCCGCGACAACGAGGGCGTCGGGATCGAGTTCTGGTACTGCGGCGGCCAGCTCGCCCACTCCTCCATCCTGAACAACTCCGATTGCGGCGTCGTGGTCAACGGCGTCGCACCGGAGCCCATAACGCCCACCAGCGAGGCGCGGGTGCGAGTGACGCGCAACGTCATCCACGGCAACGGTGGCTCGGGCCAGGGCGGCGGCGTGCGCTGCACCAACGGCGCCGAGCCGCTGATTCTCGGCAACACCATCGCCCGCAACAGCGCCGGCTTCGGCGCGGGCATCGCCAGCCTCGACTCCCAGCCGACGATCGAGGACTGCATCATCGCGCTCAACGCGGGTGCGAGCGCCATCGGGTGCGCGGGCGGGACTCCGACGGTGCGTCACACCTGCGTCTTCGGCGTGGGCCCGCTCTTCAGCGGCATGGACGACCCGACCGGCACCGATGGCAACATCTCGGCCGACCCGCTCTTCGCCGACCCCGACCACAGCGACTACCACCTCAAGTCGCAGGCGGGGCGCTGGCAGCGCGGCTCGTGGCTGAACGATGACGTGACCAGCCCCTGCATCGACGCGGGAGACCCGTCCGCCGGTGTCGGCGACGAGCCGGCGCCCAACGGGGGACGCCTCAACATGGGTGCCTACGGAGGCACCGACCAGGCCTCGAAGAGCGCGCTGACGCGCGGCCCGCGCACTCCGCCCGGCCGGCGTGGGGGACGGTAGCCCGACCGCGCCGAGACGCACAACGGCGCCAACCCCGCTCGCCGCCAGGGCACGAGTGGGGTTGGTTCACGTCCGGCGGATGCGCCGCGTGCCTACAGCTCCACCCTCTCCCCGCTTTCGGTCGCTTCGTACACGGCCTCGCCCAGGCGCAGCGACTCGTAGCTGTCCCACAGGTCTGGCCCGCCCTCGACCTGGCCGATGCAGCGCAGCGCGAAGTGCTCGACCTCGCCCAGGTAGCCGAAGTTGGCCTTCGAGTCGGCGATGCCCGTCCACGCCGGGGCGTAGCTGAGCTGGTAGGGGCCGGTGCGCGGGATCAGCTCGCTCCACTCATCCGGCGGCTGCCACCTCACCCGCTGCATGTCCTCCACGATGATGTGCGACTCGAAGCCCACCAGCTTCACCCACTCGCGGATGTCGCGGAAGCCGGTTTTCGTCTCCAGCCCGTTGAGGTCGAGGTGGCCGATGGCGCCCGACTTGAACGTGAGGTTGACGAGGAAGGCGAACTGGTTCTCTGTCACCTCGCGGTAGAGGGCCGACAGGCTGGCGACGTCTCCGCCGAAGAACCGCGTGAGGTCGAAGATGTGGCAGAGCTGGCCCACCAGCATCGAGCGCTTCGCCGAATCCATCCCCCAGAGCTGTGGATAGGGGCCCTGGCCGAAGTGGCACGTCACCATGTTCAGGCCGCCGAACTCCTCGCGCTGTGTGATCTCCTTGGCCATGCGGTAGGCCCAGCAGAAGCGCTTCATGAAGCCGCACTGGCCCCAGGTGCCGTGCTCCTCGGCCAGCTCGGCCAGCTCCCGGGCCTGCTCTGAGGTGTTGGCCGAGGGCTTCTCGACGTAGACGGGGATGCCCCGGCGCAGCACAGCCGGCGCCACCTCGTACTGCATCGGCGCCGGGCCGATGACGAACACCCCGTCGGGCTCCTGCTCGTCCAGCATCCTCTCCATGTCCGCGTAGACCTCGCGCGCGCCGAAGTTGCGCGCGTTGCGCTCGGCCTTCTCGCGGTCGAGGTCGCAGACGGCGACCAGGTCGATCTGCGGGACCTTGTGGATGTTCGGGTGGATGGACGCGGTGGCGAAGCCGCCCGCGCCGAT
>JALGVA010000292.1 GCA_029820295.1 Candidatus Zipacnadia bacterium | reverse complement strand
TCGATATTGTCCATGACCTTGCGGAAGCCGTCGAGGTAGAGCTGCATCAGCTCCAGGTCGTTGGGCGGGTAGACCCCGCTCAGGTAGCTGTGCGAGGCGATGAACTCCACCGTCAGCGGGTAGTCCTCGCCGCGATACTCGTATTCCACGTCCGGGTTGAGCACCCACGGCACGCCCCGACCGAAGCCCTGCTTCTGCAGGAAGACGTCCTGGCCGGGGATCGGGCGGCTCTGCCACTGGCCCATGCCCACGCCCTCGGCGGCCAGCGCTTTCACGCACGCGGCCTTCATCTCACCTGCGGTGCAGTCCAGCCCGACCTCCTCGGGGCGGAACTCGACCACGTAAGTGAAGTACACCGGCTCGCCCCACGGCGGCTCGGGCGGCCCGGCGACCCCCGGGATCTCCTCAAGGCCCGCGGTCAGGAAGCGCGCGAACTCCTGGCGCCTGGCGTTGTTCTCGGGGAAGCGCTCGAACTGTGAGAGCATGAAAGCATTCACGAACTCGTGCGGGCGGTAGTTCCAGCCCAACCCGAAGGCGTTGTACTCGCGCTGCTGACCGCTGGGCGGGACCACCTCGCCGAATTCGCGCATGCGCCGGGCGTGCTCGTAGGCGTCATCGTCGCTGGTGGTGAAGATGCCGCCCTCGCCCGAAGACAGGTTCTTGGAGCGGTTGGTCGAGAACCCGGTGGTGAACTCGATGCCGCCCATGCGCTGGCCCTCATAGGTCGCCCCATGCGCCTGGCAGGCGTCGTGGATGACCTTGAGCTTGTGCTTCTTCGCGATATCCATGATCGGTCCGAGGTTCGCGGGCATGCCGTGGATGTGCACCGGCATGATGGCGGTGGTGCGCGGGGTGATTGCGGCCTCGATCTTGGCGGGGTCGATGGTGTAGTAGACCGGGTCGATGTCCACGAACACCGGGATGGCGCAGTGGTGCAGGATCGCGGCCGCGCTGGCCCAGAAGCTGAAGGCGCTGGTGATGACCTCGTCGCCGGGCAGTACGCCCGCGCCGGCGACGGCCATGTGCAGCGCCGACGTGCCCGAGTTGGTCACCAGCGCGTACTTGCAGCCACAGTACTCGGCCCACTTCTCCTGCATGGCCACGGCGTGCGGTGCGGCGTTGCCGTGGAAGATGTTACTGTCGAACACGTCCATGATTGCCTGCCGGTCGCGTTCATCGTGCGGGGGCCAGGTCTGCACCATCCCCTCCGGCACGGTGCGTTCGCCGCCATCGAGTGCGAGCTTCTCAGCCATCGTCGCAACCTCCGGTTGTCGTCAGCGCCGGTCGGCGCCGACAGGTGTCTGCCTGAGCGTGGCGCAGGCGGGTGGCCTGCGGGCCGAGCGGAAGGTTCACCGCCGGGCGTGGACAGTCCTGCATAAGTGTGAAACCGCGAGCCCGGGTCACTGCGCGGCGACAAGGTCGAAGGGTACGTGGGTGGGCGGCCCCCAGTTGCCGGCGCCGTCGCAGGCGCGCACGTGGAAGCAGTGGTGGCCGGGCGCGAGGGCGTCGAAGGCGGCACGGCGGTCGGCGCCGCTGATCGCCTCGGGCGGCACGGTGTCGTCGGCGTGATCCAGCGCCCATGAGTAGCCGCGGATGCCGCTGGGGTCGGCGGGTTCGGCCCAGGCGAAGGCGGCCGAGGCGGCGGCCTGTGAGTACATCGCGTAGTCGTCCACGATGAGCGCGCCGTCGGGGGAGCCGAGGGAGATGCTCAGGAAGATGCGGTGGATGTCGATCGATGGGCTGACGCGCGCCAGCGCCCGGGCGACATCGACCCGTGCAGTGTGCCAGCCGTCGCCAGATACGGGCACTGAGCCCAGCTCAGTCCAGGTGTCACGCGCGCCGTCGAAGGTGGTGCCGGTGATCCGCACCCGCGCCGAGCGCGTGCCCACCAGCCGGTAGCGGAAGCGCAGCATCGGGGCGTTCCGCCAGCCCTCGCCGAAATCGCGCACCAGCACGAAGCCGTTGCCGCGCCGGCCGCCCAGCTCGCGCAGCTCGACGCAGCCCGGGCCACTGGCCCCGCCCTCGGCCAGGCGGAGGACCTGGCCATCGATGAAGTTGCCCCAGCCGCCCGTGCCCTCTTCAAAGTCATTGGCGTCCGCCACCGCCGTCGGCAGGTAGCTGGCCTCGGGCGCGGCCGGCGGCTCGGTGTCGAGGGAGCGGTCCAGGCGCCAGCGCCAGGTCAGCGGCTCCATGGCGTTGCCCGCGAGGTCGCGTGTCTCCAGGCGGCAGGCGACCTGCGCGCCGTCATCGCCCAGCGAGACGCCGGGCGGGAGCGTCCAGGTCAGCAGGCCAGACGACTCATCGAAGGCCAGCGCGGCGTCGGCGATGGTGTACGTCCGCTCGTCGATCGTCAGGCGCAGCTCGGCGGGGCTCACGCCCGAGCCCTCGTCGGTGACGGTGACCGTGATCGCCCCGGGGCAGGCCGCCGCGTCGGGGGGCGGCGATGGCTCCGACGCCACCGGCGCGACGGCGTCCTCCCATGCCGCGATGCGCAGGGGCAGGTGTGCGGGCGCCGACCAGTTGCCGGCGGCGTCGCAGGCCGCCGCGTGCAGCCACGCCGGCTCGCCGGCGTGGCCGGCCAGCGCCTGGCCGGGCTC
>JALGVA010000291.1 GCA_029820295.1 Candidatus Zipacnadia bacterium | reverse complement strand
CGCGCGAAGACCTCGACCGCCTGCCGTTCCCGAGCTTCGTCATCCCCGGGAACATGGATGTGGGCAACAAGCACACCGACCGCGAGGGCCCACGCGAGGATCGCAGTGACATCGCGCTCAACATGACCTCCGAGCGCCTGAGCCTGTTCGCCGGCTACTTCGGGCCGATCCAGTGGAGTTTCCTGCACCGGGGCGTGCGCTTCACCGGCTTCTATGCCGCCGTCGCGGGCTCCGGGCTGCGCGAGGAGGAGCGCTTCTGGCGCTTCATCGAGCGCCTGCCCGAGCTGCCCGCCGCGGATCAACACGTGGCGATGATGCACTACTGGCCGTACATCGACACGCCCGACGAGCCGAGCTGGGACATCACGAAGCGCGAGGAGTACCACCCGTTCTACTTCAGCATCGACCAGCCGCACCGAGCGCGGCTGTTGGACGCGCTGCAGGCCGCGGGCGTGACCGTGCTGCTGTGCGGGCACGTGCACACCGGCCGGCCGGTCGAGCAGCTCGGCGCGATGCGCATCTACAGGACGCCCGCCGCGGGCAACACCGCGCAGATGACCGATCGCTGGCCGGAAGTCGAGACCCGCCAGGGCTTCCAGCTCTGCGAGGTCGGGCCCGACGGGATCAGCGTGAGCTTCATGCCCGCCGAGGACCAGGGTCCCGAGACCGGCGGCTGGGGGCCGGGCGGACACCCGCACCTCGACGAGCGCGACTACTCACTGGCGCAGGAGCAGCCGCCGCTGGCGCCGGACCCGTGGCTGACCGAGGCTGATAACTCAGGAGGATGATGATGCGAGCAGGCTTCGCCGAGATCGACGTGACCCCGCCGCCGGGCGGGTTCCTCGCCGGCTTCCCCAGCCGTACCGAGGGCAGCCAGGCGGTGGATGACCCACTCTACCTGCGCGTGGCGGCGCTCGAGGATGACGCCGGAGAGCGCGTGGTGCTGGTAACCAGCGACCTGCTCAAGTGGCCGCGTGACCTGAGCTGGCGCACGAAGCTGTGGGCCGAGCGCGAGCTGGGCGTACCGAGCGCCGCGCTGATTCTGAACACCTCGCACACGCACTCGGCGCCGGCGCTGTTCCTGCAGCCCTGCTACCCGCACTGGGGCCTCGACCGCGAGTACCTGTGCCGCGTCGAGCAGGCCATCCGTGACGGCATTGCGCGGGCGCTGGGGGACCTTCAGCCCACCGAAGTGCGCTTCGGCGTCGGCGCGGCGCACTTCGGCGTCAACCGGCGGATCCCCCGGCCCGACGGCCCGGCGGCCATGGGCCCGAACGAGGACGCGTGGTACGATCCCGAGCTGCCGGTCTTCGTCTTCCAGCGTGAGGACGAACCGGTCGCGGTGCTCTACTCTTACGCCTGCCATCCGACCTCGAAGAACACGCTGCATGTGAGCGCCGACTGGCCCGGGCAGATCTCGCAGGGTCTGAAGGCGGAGCTGGGCGCGGGCGTGATGACGCTGTTCGCGCAGGGCGCGGGCGGAAGCATCATGCCGCGGATGAGCCTGACGCAGGGCGCGGAGGAGTACGCGCGCTACTGGCGCGAGGTCGCGCGCGGGATCGCCGACTTCGCGCGCTCGGACGCCATGCAGCCGATCGAGCTTGCTGTACACGCGGCCGAGCGCGAGTTCGGGATCCCCTATGACCCCACGAAGCTGCCGGCGATGGACGCGCTGCTCGCGCTGGCCGATCCGCGCGACACCGAGCTGCCGATGAACGTACGCCCGGCCAACCGCTCAATCGTACGGCTGTGGGCGCAGGACATGCTCGAGCGCACGCGCACCGGAACGCTGCCGGCGGCCTTCCGCATGCATGTGACGCGCTGGCGCCTGGCGGAGGGCCTGCAGCTCATCGGCATGTCGGGCGAGGTTACGGCCGAGGTCGGGCGCGCGATCAAGGACCTGTTCCCCAACGAGCGTACGGTCTTCCTGGGGTACTGCTCGTACACCGACGCGTACATACCCACCGCGGCGATGCTGCCCGAGGGTGGGCATGAGGCGCTGGCGTCGATGTACTTCCACGAGCGCCCGGCGCCGTTCGTGCCCGAGATCGACGCGATCATCGCGCGCGAAGTGCGGGCGCTCGCCGGTCAGTAGCTCCGCCCGATCCAGGCGTCGAGGGCGTCCACCGCCACCTCCCACTCGCGCGCCAGCGCGACCGCGTCATCGCGCATCCCCTCGAGCATCGTCACCGTCGCGCGCTGCGTGAGGTCGTCGGCATCCGGCTCGTCCGTGGGCTCCGGCCGACGGGCGACGCGTTCCGCGTGCGCCTCGGAGCGCACGTCGCCGATCTGCTGGTTGATTGACTTGACCTCGTCTCGCAGCTCCCTGACTCGCGCCAGGGCCTCGGCGCGCAGCGACTTGGCGTCATCGACGCTGCCGACGAAGGCGTAGCGGCCCTCCGGGAGCGCGACCACCCACACCGCATCGTCGATGCCCAGCATCCGGCGCACGTCGGCCTCGCTCCAGCCCTCGGAGATGAGCCGACCGTAGATCTTCTGGTCATCGAAGCCCGCCGCGCGCATGGCCTCGACCTGCTGCTCAGCGGCCTGCCGGCGCGCCGCCTCGCGGGCCGCCGCCTGCGCGCGCGCCCGCGCTTCGGCCTCGCGGC
>JALGVA010000131.1 GCA_029820295.1 Candidatus Zipacnadia bacterium | reverse complement strand
CAGATCATCGCTCACCCTCCGGGCTCGTGATCGAAGCATGCCGCACGCTTCGACCTCATCCGCGGTCGGGCCTGCAAGGTCCCGGGGACGCCACCACCGAACCTGCCCGCGCCGCAGTCACCACGATCGATCACGGAGGACCGTCATGCCACCATCCGGCGGAGCACGCTCTGACGCAGAGCGCCCGAACATCGTCCACATCCACGCCGAGAGCATGGACGGGCGCAAGATGGGCTGCATGGGCCACGCGGCCGGCGTCACCCCGAACCTCGATGCCCTGGCCGAGGGTGGCGTGCTCTTCACCAATGCCTACTCGCCCTGCCCGGTGTGCAATCCCTCGCGGGCGGCGATGTGGAGCGGCAAGTGGCCGCATGTGAACGAGAACTGGAACAACCACAACGGCCTGCGCGAGGACGTGCCCATCTCCCGCGACACCCTCGATCGCGCCGGCTACCGCACCGAGCTGATCGGGCCGCTGGACTACCGGTGGGGCATGCACTCCATCCGCGATCAGGTCGGCTCGTGGACGCGCACCGCCGACATCCAGCGGCCGAGCTGCCGCACGCCGCTGCCGCGCATCGACAACAATGACCCGTGGGGCGCGGATCGGCGCCGCACTTCCCAGGCCATCGACTTTCTGCGCGACGCCGCCGGCGATGCGCAGCCTTTCATGCTCTACCTGACCACGGGCCTGGTGCACCCGGCCTTCGTGGCCGACCGGCGCCACATGGACATGATCGACCCCGATCGGGTCGAGATCCCGCCGAGTCTGGGGCCGCTGGAGGCCACCGACCACCCGGTTATGCGCTCCATGCGCGTCACCAAGAACTGCCACCACGAGTTCCCTGAGTGGCTGGTGCGCGAGATGCGGCAGATGTACTTCGCCATGATCGCCACGCTCGACGAGATGGTGGGGCAGGTGCTCGGAGCGCTCGACGAGGCCGGCCTGCGCGAGAACACCTGGGTCATCTTCTCGAGCGATCACGGCGAGATGGCCGGCGAGCACAACCAGGTGCTCAAGCGCAACATGTACGAGCCCTCAATCCACGTGCCGCTGATCGTCGCCGGCCCGAACGTACGCGCGGGCGCCGTAGTGGATACGCCGGTGTCACTGGTGGACCTGTATCCCACCATGCTGGACCTGGCGGGCATCGACTACGCCGACCATGCGCACCACCCCGGCTATCCGGCAACGCTGGACGGGGAGTCGCTCGTGCCGCAGCTTGTCGGCGACGCGCCGCGGGAGCGCGACTGGGCCTTCGCCGAGTACCACGGCGACCGCTGCAACACCGGCACCTTCATGCTGCGGCGGGGGCCGTGGAAGTACGTGAAGTACATGTACTCCGAGCCGCAACTGTTCGACCTGCGGAGCGATTCGTGGGAGATCGAGAACCTGGCATCCGCACGGCCGGAGGTGGTGGCGGAGCTGGACGGGCTGCTGGAGGCGAACTTCGACTGCGCGGGCATCGACGCCGCGGCGCGGGCCTACGACCGCGAGAGCTTCCTGCGCTGGCGCGAGGGGGCGCGGGCCGCGGGCACCTACGAGCGCGACATGGCACACGTCTACAGCGGCTTCGACCACCAGAGCATCGAGGAGCTGCGCCCCTGGACCGCCGAGGACGAGGCGCGCATCGAGGCCTGGCTGGCGCAGGGCTAGCGCGTCAGCGCTCACCGCTCGCGGGCGCCGAGGCCGGGACCGGCCTTCTGCCGTACTTCCCGGCGAGCAGGCAGCCGTGCCGTTCAGAGCGACGCATGTTCATCTTCACATGCGTCGACCGTTCGGCCACGCTCACGGTCAGTGCTTGCCTGCGGAAATGCCCGTATCCATGGTCGGTGCCAACGGCGTGTGCAGGCGCGGGCGCCTGCACTACGGACAGGCAGGTCGATCCGTTCGGACTCCGTCCCGTAGGACAGGCGCCCTCGCCTGTCCTGGCGTTCCCGGTGGCGTCATCCAGGCCCGCCCGCAGGGCAGGCGCCCTGTCCGCGCGCAGCGCCGCATCCTGTTACCAGCGCCGTCGCCGTTACTCCGTCAGCCCGAAGATCTCGGCGGCGGTGTCGCCCATGATCAACGCGCGGTGCTCGGGCGACATCTCCACGTGGTCGAAGAAGCGCTCGTAGTCGGCCATCACGTCGTCCATCAGGTCGAGCGAGACGTCCGTGCCGAAGACGATCTTCTGGTAGGGATGCTTGTCGCCCATCAGCCCGTACTGCTCGTTGCGCGCCCACCAGAACAGTTCGTCGAGGAACGCCGGCGACTTCTTCTTCATGGTCGAGCCCGTGAGGTCGAAATAGACGTTCGGATGCATGCGCGCCAGCTCCCCCGCCTCGTCATACCACGGGTTGCCCAGATGCGCGCCGATGAGCGAGAGCGTCGGGAACTTGCGCGCGATGCGATCCAGGTGCGCCGGCCTCATGCGGTCGATGGATACGTCGCGCAGTGGGTCGCCGGTGCGGCTGGCCGCGACGATCCCCAGGTGGAAGAGGATCGGCATGTTCAGCAGCGCGCAGCGCTCGTAGACCGGCATGGCGCAGTCGTCGTCGTAATCGACCGTCGGGCGGATGACCTTGACGCCGTGGAAGCCCATGCCGTAGAGCCGGTCCACGGCGTCGGGGCCTTCCTCGCCGATGCGCACGTAGCCCAGCGCCAGCATGAAGTCGCCGTGCTCCTGCAGCGCCTCGTAGAGCTGCAGGTTGTCGGCCCCCGGCGGGCCGGAGGTACACAGCGCGACGCGGTCGATGCCCAGCTCGGCGCAGCAGTCACGCAGCCGGGGCATGTACTCCTTCCAGTCTCGCGGCAGGTGGTGGTGGATGTCGATGACCATGGCCGATCCCCTCATGCGTGGATGTCCTGCATACGTGCCGCCAACTTCCCCGCGGGGGCGTGCGCTCCTGCCGTGCGGCGCGGCCGCCAATCGGGTATAATGGCGGGCAAACTGACCACGCGCGCGGAGGGATCGCGATGCGCACAATCGGGTTGGCCGTGCTGGCGGTGACGCTCGTGGCGGGCGCGTTGGCGGATGATGTCCCGTCGCTCTTCGAGTTTCTGGTCCAGCGCCGGGATGTGCGCCATGAGGACGTGCCCCGCAAGGTGCTCGCCTTCTACTACACCTGGTACGGCACCCCCGAGTTCGACCACGGCTGGGCGCACTGGGGCGAGGTCAACGCCGACAGCCACGACATCGCCGAGTCGACGCACTACCCGGAGATCGGCGCCTACGACTCGCACGATCCGGCGGTCATCGACCGGCACATCGACCAGGCGACGCGCGCGGGCATCGACGGCTTCATCGCCACCTGGTGGGGCAGGGGCAGTTACACCGACCGGGCGTTCGCGAAGCTGCTCGACCGGGCCGAGCCGAAGGGCTTCGAGGCCACGGTCTACTGGGAGACCGTTGCGGGCGAGGGCCGCGAGCAGATTCGTCACGCCGTCGGCGACCTGGTCTACCTGCTGCGCACCTACGGCCGCCACCCGGCGTTTCTCAAGGTCGAGGGCGCGCCGGTCGTCTTCGTCTACGGGCGCGTGATGGGGCAGATTCCGCAGGGCGCGTGGCCGGAGATCATCGCCCGCACCCGCGAGCGCGTGGGCTTCGACTTCCTGCTCATCGCCGACGGCTACCGGACCGACTGGGCGCGCATGTTCGATGGCGTGCACACCTACAACATCTGCGGCTGGGTGGCGCACAAGACCATCGAGGAGATCCACGAGGAGGCCCGTCGGCGCTTCGCCGCCGACGTGGCGACCGCGCGCGGGCAGGGCGCGATCAGTTGCATTACGGTCATCCCCGGCTACGACGACACCAAGATCCGCACGCCCGGGCTGAACGCCGAGCGCCAGGATGGCGAGACCTACCGCGCGCTGTGGGAGGAGGCCATCGCCGCCGCGCCCGACTGGGTGCTGATCACCTCGTGGAACGAGTGGCATGAGGGCTCGGAGATCGAGCCCAGCTTCGAGGATGGCGCTCGCTATCTGCGCCTGACCGCGGCGGCCACGCGGCGCTTCCGCCGGTCCCCGATGCCCGCGCCCGCGGGGCCTGTGGCATCTGCCATGTCCGATGAGCAGCGCGCGGAGCTGGCCGAGCTGTACGCGGGCGCCCGCATCGGCCTGCTCCCCGGCTACGGCGGCGACCTGACCCTGCTGCTGGCGGACTCGGGCGTGGCGGTGCGGGAGCTGTCGGCCGAGGACCTGCTCGACCCCGAGGTGTTCACGCCCGAGCGGCTGCCGGTGGTGCTCTACGCCGCGCATGAGCGCTACCTGCAGACCGTGCACGAGCCCGGCGACGTGGACCGCGCCCTGCAGCGCTACCTCGCCGACGGCGGGCTGATGATCGTCGCCGCCCACGGGCCGTTCCCGTTCTACTACAATCAGGACGGCGAGGTGGTGCAGTCGGCGGCGAAGTTCGGCCTGCCGATCGTGGGGAGCAACGGCCACGTGATGGAGCCGGGCGGCGCGCAGGGCTGGGAGCGGCCGCCGGACGTGGATGGCCTGGAGTTCACCTTCGACACCGAGCGCCTGCCTGGCCTGCCGGCCACCGCCGCCTTCCCGGACGGCGGCGATCTGCGCTGGCGGCCCACCTGCCGCGCGCTGAACGCCGATGCCGACGCGTATCTGCCCCTGGCGAGCCTGCACGACGCCGAGGGGCGCGAGTATGGTGACGGCATCGCCTACATCGAGCGCTCCGGGGAGGCGCCGTCGAAGCTGCTCTACGCGTGGATGCGCATGGGCGACGTGGTGGGCCGGGCGGATCTGCACAGCGCGCTGCTGCGCTTCGCCGCCGAGCGGGCCACGTGGGCCGCACCGTGAGCCATCACTGAGCCGGCGCCGAGTGAGGTCCGTGGAGTTCGCGCCGGCGACCTGCCGGGACACCGGCACGCGGAGAGTCAGATGCTCTCGACCTCGTCGGTCTCCTCGCTGTAACGGTACTCGGGCATGCGCGACAGGTCCATGTAGACGCGGATATCGCGGCCCTCGCGCAGCGGGATCTCGGCATTCGCCAGCGCATCCTTGATGCTCGCCGGAATCTCCTCGTTGGCCAGCCACTCCTGGGTCGGGAAGACCGCCACCGGCAGGCGCACGAGTGCGGTGGCGTCGGCGGCGACGGCCTCCGGTTGGCCGTGGTAGACCAGGTAGCGCTCGTACTCCTTGGCGAGGGCGCACGCGACGTCGGCGATCACCCCAGCGGCGCGCTCGGCGTCGGCGCCGCGGGCCAGCGGCACTTCCACCACGTAGTTCACGAATGGCTCCTCGTAGACGGTGACCGCGGTGATGGTGCCGTTGGGGACGTAGTGGCGCTGGTTGTCCAGGTCCTTGAGCACGGTGACGCGCATGCCGATGCTCTCAACGATGCCGAAGTTGGCGCCCACCTGCACGTAGTCGCCCACGGCGTACTGGCCCTCGAGCAGCATGAAGAAGCCGCTGACGATGTCGCGCACCAGGTTCTGAGCGCCGAAGCCCACCGCCAGGCCGAGCACGCCGGCGCCGGCAAGGACCGGGCGGATGTCCATGCCCGCCGAGGCAAGCACCCACACGCCGCCGGTGATGAGGATCACCCACTTGGCGACGCTGCGCAGCAGCTCGATGACGGTCACCACGCGCTGCTTGCGTCGCCGATCGGGCTGCACCGCCCGCTCGGTCTCACGCTCGATGCGCACCACCGCCCGCTGGAACAGCAGCATCACCACGAAGTAGATGATCCCCGTGATGAGCGCCACGGTCAGGATGCTGATCAGGGCGCTGGCGGCGCGCGCCAGGAACTCGGGATCCTGCGTCTTCGCCCACCACAGGCCCAGCGTCTCGCCCACGTCGGGCGGCGGCGCCGGGGGCTCCTCTCCGCCCTCCGCCTGACCATTCTGGGCCAGGGCTTGACCTGCCGCCAGCAGGGCCAGCGCCGCACTGCTCGCAAATCCGCCGATTCTGCGCACATGCATCTTCACGACCACCTTCCGCCCCCGGCGGGCCGTCTCATCGGTCACGCGCGTGCGTCACCGGCCCCTGACGCGGGGATAGCCCTTCGCCGCCGTGAGCCACAATCCTCGTCACGGACGGCAGGATGGACCACCATCGGCGCTGAATCCACGAGTGCCGGGGGTGTTCACCTTTCTGCCCCATGTAGCCCTGCGGCCGACGCGGAGTGCAGAGCGCCATAGAAACGCCCGATGGTTACTGCGGAGGGCTTTGACCCACCGGTGGCGACGAGGTATACTCTGCGGGTGCAACCGGTGGGCCGAACAGGAGAGGCAGCAGACCCATGACACGCGCTACAGCGCCCGGACGCGGTGGCATCATCGGTAATCCGTCTGACATGTACGGTGGTACCGTGGTCTCGTGCACGATCGCCGAGCGTGCTGAGGCCACGGTCAGCTCCAGCCCCCGCCTGATCTTCGACATATACGGGCAGTGGGCCGAGATCACCGACGAAGCCGGCCTCGAGTTCGACGCTGAGCTGCATTTCCTCGACGTCGCGAAGGCCGTGTGGCGGTACCTGCGCCGGCCCGATACGGAGCTGCGCGACCGCATCGACCCGGCCGCCACCTTCCATGTGCGCGCGCAGAGCACTATCCCGCTCAAGGCCGGCTGCGCGGGCTCCACGGCCATGCTCATCGCAATCCTCGCGGGCATCCTCGAGCACCTGGGCGTCCACGTCTCGCGCTACGAGCTGGCGGAGATGGCGCGGCGTATCGAGCGCAAGGAGCTGGGCGTGCACTGCGGCTACCAGGACCAGTACATGGTCATCTTCGGCGGACTCAACGCCATCGACCTGCGGGACAAGGAGAACCACACCGACTGCCGCGAGACGCCCTACGCCTCGGTGGACCCGATGCACGCGGACGTTCCGCAGTTGCCGTTCATCCTGGCCAACACCGGCATCCAGCGCTCGTCCGACGCCTTCCACGCCGAGCCGCGCCGCAGGTGGGAGCAGGGCGACTCCAGGCGCCGCGCGGGCTTTGAGCGCATCGGCGTGCTGGGGCGCCTGGGGAAGAAGGCGCTGCTGCAGGGCGACTGGGAGTGGCTGGGCGAGCTGATGAACGAGAACCACCGCCTGACCGATGAGCTGGTCGGCGCGGGGGAGATCAACAACCGCCTCATTCAGGCCGCCCTCGACGCCGGCGCGCTGGGCGCCAAGCTCTCCGGCGCCGGCCGTGGCGGCACCATCATCGCCCTGCACGAGGACCCGGACTGGATGGGTCAGCGGCTGCTCGAGGCGGGGGCCGAGCGGCTGATCCAGCTCAAGCCGGTCGAAGGACTGACGGTCGAGACCTTCTAGGGTGGGGCCAGGCGTCGGCACCCGCCACACTGGAGGCGATCCATGCACACCGTCGCCATCATCCCAGCCCGCGGGGGCAGCAAGGGTGTACCGCTCAAGAACATCCGCGAGGTGGCGGGCCGCCCGCTCATCTCGTACGTGATTGACGCCTGCCTGCATGCCGACAGCGTCGATCGCGTCGTCGTCTCCACCGACCACGAACAGATCGCGCAGGTCGCGCGCGAGTGCGGCGCGGAAGTGCCCTTCATGCGCCCCGCCGAACTCGCCGGCGACCTGGTCACGCTCGACCCGGTGGTGTGGCACGCCGTCACCACTCTCGAGGCGGCGGGCGGCCCGCCCATCGACGTGGTGCTCACCATTCAGCCCACCGCCCCGCTGCTCAGCTCCGCGACCATCGAGCGTTCGGTGCGCACGCTCATCGAGGGCGGCTACGACTCGGTCCTGATGATCCGCGAGCACCGGCACCTCTACTGGCGGCGCGTGAACGGGCGTTACGAGCCCATGTTCGCGCGGCGCGTCAATCGCCAGGAGCTGGAGCCGCTGTTCACCGAGATGGGGTCGGTGTTCGCCAGCCGGCGCGACATCATGAGGCCGGACAACCGCCTGGGCGAGAACATCGGGCACATGATCGGCCCGGACGACGAGGCGCTGGACATCGATACCGAGATTGACCTGATGCTCGCAGAACTGATCATCGAGCGTGCCCGACAGGAAGAGCAGGGATGAGGCAGCTCCAGATCGGCGACCGCGTGCTCGGCGGCGACGCGCCCTGCTACATCATCGCCGAGGCCGGCGTCAACCACGGCTGCCGCATGGACATGGCGCTGCGCATGATCGACGAGGCCAAGGCGGCCGGGGCCGACGCCATCAAGTTCCAGACCTACCGCGCCGAGACGCTCACCACCCGCTGGGCCCCCCGCTACTGGGAGGACCCGCCCACCGACGGGACCCAGTACACCTACTTCAAGCAGTCGGATGACTTCGGGCGCGAGGACTACGAGACGCTCTTCGAGCACACCAAGCAGGTCGGCATCGAGTACCTGACCACGCCTTTCGACCTCGAGGCCGTGCAGTGGATGGCGGACCTGGGGATGCCCGCCTACAAGATCGCCTCGGCCGACCTCACCAACTGGCCGCTGCTCGACGCCGCGGCGGCGCAGGGCATGCCGCTGCTCATCTCCACCGGCGGCGCCACCCTCGAGGAGGTGCGCGACGTCATCGACCACTGTGTCGCCATCGGCAACGACCAGGTCGCGTTGCTGCATTGCATCCTGTCCTACCCCGCGCCTGATGAGGACATGAACCTGCGGCGCATCCCGCTGCTGATCCGCGAGTTCCCCGAGGTGGTCATCGGCCTGTCCTGCCACAGCATCCCCGACCCGTGCGTCACCGTGCCCACCGCCGCGGTCGCGCTGGGCGCCAAGGTCGTGGAGGTGCACTTCACGCTGGACAAGGCGCTGCCCGGCGTCGATCATACCCTGTCGGTCGATCCCGAGGGCCTGCGGCGGCTGGTGGCCAACACGCGCATTGTCGAGGCCGCGCTGGGCAGCGACGAGTTCGTGGTGCTGCCCTGCGAGGAGCGCGCGCGGCTCTACGCCCGCCGCAGCATCATCGCGGCGGCCGACATCCCCGCAGGCACCGTGCTGACCGGGGATCACCTGATCATGAAACGCCCGGGCACCGGGGTCTCGCCCACGCGCACCGAGGAGATGATCGGCCGCAGGACCGTGCGCGACATCGAGGAGGACCAGCTCGTCACCTGGGATGACGTCGAGGGCGGCGAGCCCGCGGACTGACGAACGCCGGACCATCATCGCGCGGGCGGGGCTGGAGGCGGCTGGACGGCAGTCGCCTCGCGTATGTACAGGACGCCGAGCCCGGGCCGGAGGTCGAAGACGTGGACACCTTTCGCGGCAATCTGCGCGAGATCAACTCGCTGAACCAGCGCGGCGGGCGCATGCTCAGCGTGGTCGACCTCATCGAGGACGGGACGCTGGACGTGGCCGTCGCCGGCTGGCTGCTGGCGCGCGTCGCCCAGGGCGCATCGTTCCTGTGCGCCGCGGGCCCCGGCGGGGTCGGCAAGACCACGCTGATGGCCTGCCTGCTCAGCTTCCTGCCCCCGAACGAGCGCATCCGCACCGTCACCGATCCCCGGGCCATCGGCGCGCCCGCCGAGCCGACCTGCTACCTGTGCCACGAGATCGGCGCCGGCCACTGGTACGGCTACCTGTGGGCGGAGGACGCGGCTGAGTTCCTGGCCCTGCAGCGGCAGGGGCGCATCGCCGCCTCGCTGCACGCCGACAGCCCCCGGGAGGTCGAGGCGCAGCTCCTGGGGCCGGACGTGGGCGCCGACGAGGCCGACCTGGCCGCGATCGATCTGGTGCTGTTCATGGTGCGCGCGGGCGCCCGACGGCGAGTCTCCGCCGTCTTCGAGGCCGTCGGCTCTGACACGCCCGACTTTCGCCGGGCCGTCGCATGGCGCCGCGCAAGTGATGACTTCGCGCTCGAGCCACGCCGGGCGCCCGAGCGTCTCGACGAGTCAACGGAGTTGGTCGCCCGGCTTGTAGCCGAGCACGTACGCGCGCTCGAAGACGTGATGGCGGCCGTTACCGCGTTCTACGCGTAGGCGGCACCCGTCGGAGGGATGGCCATGACACAGCAGGATGCGCTGACCGTATCTGCCGGCGCCGACCACCTCGAGCTGCACCCGCGTCTCACGGGCGCGAACGTGGAGGACTTCGAGCCCGCGTTCTTCGACCGCCTGCTTGATGCCCGCACCGACATCCTCGCCGAGCAGGTGCTGGCCGCGGGCGAGCCCGACCTGGCGCGCGTCGCGGCGGTGCTGCCCGGCGTGGTCGGTTACACCTTCGTCGGCCACTCGGGCGTCGATGAGCGCGCCATCATCGAGCCCGACGGCAGCATCGAGGGCGACCTCGGTCCATTGGCGGAGATGCCGCGGGAGGAGCTGGTGCGCCGCGCGCGCTGGGGCATCCTCGATCCGCGCCTGCCGCTGCCGATGTTGCGCATCGACCTGTCCGAAGGCCGCACCCTCGAGCAGATCGCGCTGGCGGTCATCGGCGCCGAAGGCGAGCTGCGCGTGCTGGTGCGCCGGCGCGAGCTGTCCGGCGACGATGAGCGCGTCGAGGACCTCGCGCCGGGCTCGGAGCAGCCGCCCGCGCCGGGGGAGTTCGACGCCGCGATCATCGACGCCTGGCACTGGGCCTGCGACTGGCGAGCGCGCACCTCGGGACTGTCCGGCGGCGACGCGGAGCTGAACGACCTCGCGCTTGCTTCCCTGTGGCTCGGCGACCTGACCATGCGCGGCCGCCATCCGCGCTACGGCATCGGCACCTACGATCGCTTCAAGGACCACGGCTTCCCACCGACGGTGCTGCACCTCGGCCTGTGCCTGCTGGAGTGGGGGCGGCTGGCGCGCGCGGCGGGCATCATCGACTGCTACCTGGACGCCTTCGTGTCCGAGGAGGGCACCTTCGTCTACTACGGCCCGGCGGTCGCCGAGTACGGCCAGCTCCTCGCGCTGGCCGCGCGCTACGTCGAGCTGACCGGCGACATGTGCTGGTGGATGCGCCGGCAGAGCGTGCTGCGGCGCATCTGGCGGCGGCTGCTGGGGCTGCGGCGAGAGTCGGTCGCGGATGAGAGCGCTCCGGAGCACGCCCGCGGGCTGATCGCCGGTCTGCCCGAGGCCGACTACCACGGCAGCGACGAACAGTGGCGCGAGTACTACTATGCGGGCGACGCCTGGGCGGTCCGCGGGCTGGGCGACATGGCGCGCATCCTGCGCTTGGCCGGCCAGCGCGCCGAGGCCGAGGTGCTGCAGGCGGAGGTGGACGAGTATCGCCGCGACCTGCTCGCCTCGGTCGAGGCCGCGAGCGTGGAGGTCGGGGGCGCGGTCTACGTGCCGCCCGGCCCCACGCAGCGCAGCCCCATCGAGCGCATGACGCAGGACCGCCACGCCTCGTACTGCAACTACCGCTACTTCGCCGAGATGGTCTCGGCCGGGGTGTTGGAGCCCGAGACGGTGCGCCGGGTCATCGCCTGGCGGCGTGCCCACGGTGGCGAGCTGCTGGCGATGACGCGCTTCGAGGACCACCTCGACGACTGGCCGGTGCTCAACTGGGCGCGGGCGATGCTCGAGGTCGGCGACGTCGAGCGCTACCAGCTCCTGCTCTACGCGCACCTCGCCCACCATCAGTGTGTCGGCTGGCTGTCCGCCCCCGAGCAGGTGAGCATCCGCCCCGACGACAGCGGGGCGCGTTACGTCTGGGCGGGGCAGGTCGTCCCCTGCCAGGTGACCGTGCCGCTGATGCTGCGCTGGTCACTGCTCTACGAGCTGCGTGACGAGGAGACGCTGCTGGTCGCTCCGGCGGCGCTGCATCGCTGGACCGAGGGCGAGGGGCTGTCGGCGCGCGGGCTGCTGACGCGCTGGGGGCCGGTGGACCTGTCGCTGCGCAGCGAGGGCGCCACGCTCACGGTCTCGCTGAGCCTGCCGGGGGCGATGCCGGCCGGGGTGCGTCTGCGCATCCCACGCCCGCCCGGCGCGACCGTGACGCTCTCGTCGGTCACCGGTGCCACGGAGCATCACTGGGACGCCGAGGCCGGCGTCGTGACCTTCCGCGGCGGCCCCATGGTGCGCGTGGTGGCGCAGGTCAGTGCTGCCGCGCGGTAGCCCGCCGCTACAGCCGCTCCACCATCTCGCGCAGCAGCACCGCCTCCCACTCGGCGGCCGCGATCCACGAGTGCAGCTCGATGTCCGGGCGGCAGGACGCCACCACCGGCGCGCGTTCCGGGTCGTCGTCGTTCCACAGCTTGGTGCGCACGTGCCGCATCAGGTGCAGGGCCAGACTTCGCCACGGCTCCTCCTCGCCGCTGACCCGCGCGATGCGCAGCAGCGCCGCCGCGGCCATGAACCGGCACCACGTGAAGCTCGAGAACAGCAGTCCGCCACCCTCGCGCTGGTAGTCCAGGTCGATGGTCGGCTCGGGCGCGCGCTCGTCAAGGCGGCAGGTGCACAGATACCAGCGCGCCGCGCGCCGCAGCACCTCCTGCACGTCCGAGCGCCCGTCCAGCCCCAGCGCCTCGGCGGCCACCAGGAAGTGATACAGGCCCATCCCCTGGTCGGGCACGTTCTGCTCGCCGAAGCGCTGGCCGCGGCCGATCTCGGCGAAGCGGTAGGGCCACACGCCGATGGCCTCCTGGCCTTCGAGGAAGTGCATCGCCCCGCGCATGGCCGCGTCAAGCCACTCCTGGGGCGCGTCTTCGCCCGCCGCGGCCAGCGTCTGATGCGCCCGTGAGAGCGCCATCGCGGCCAGCGCGTTCGAGTTCTGACAGTCGTGCGTGGCGCCCTCGTGGTGGGCGAACACGCCCGGCGACAGCTCGCTGCGCAGCATCCACTGTGCGCCCATGCGCAGGTGCTCGAGGTCCTGCGCATCGGGCGCGAGGCCCAGGTCGATGGCCCGGCACAGCAGCCCGATGACGATCGCGGTGTCGACGCCATCGACCGGCGGCAGCGGCCCGGTGATGCGGCGGAAGTCCACCTGGTGGTCGCCGCCCCACTTGCCCGAGACCATGTGCGCCCAGCCGCCGCGGCGCTCCCCGTCCTCGTGCTGGCCGCGATAGACGTAGCGCCGCGCCATGCGCGCGCGCTCCAGCCAGCGCTCGTCGCCGTTGTCGCGCCAGGCGTGGGTGAAGGCGACCGCCGCGGCCGCCGCGTCGCGGAAGTCGTACTTGTCCTCCTC
>JALGVA010000290.1 GCA_029820295.1 Candidatus Zipacnadia bacterium | reverse complement strand
CTGCCAGACCTCGGGGCCGGTGTTGGTCAGGAAGGCATCGACCAGGACCTGCGGAGTCGAGAAGTCATCGACGTAGAGGAAGCGCCCATCGTCATCCGGGACGATCGCCACGCCGGCGCCCTCCGCACAGGCTGCTGCCGCCAGCGTACCGAGCATGAGCACCGTGGCCGTCCAGCGCACGCACATCGCCTCCGTGGCCGCCATCGTTGCCATCCTGGCCTGCATCGGCTATTCTCTGCACGAAGCTGTCGAGCCTCCGCCGGGGAGGTCGCGCCATGTTCCGACGGACGGTCGAACTCGCTCTGACGGTCGTGCTGGCCACGCCGCTCGCCTGGTCGCAGACGTTCACGCTGGTCGAGGACGCGGCCCCGCGCGCCGCGGTCGTGCTCGGCGACGACCCCACCGACCTCGAAGTGCTTGCCCGCGACGAGCTCGTCGCGTACGTCCAGCGCGCCACCGGCGCCACGCTGCCCACCGACCCCGCCGCCGGCCTGCCCGGCCGGGTGGACCTGGTGGTCAGCCCCGCCGAGGCCTTCCGCATCGGCCGCGACGTGACGCCCCAGCGCCTGCGCATCACCGGCTCCTCGCCGGTCGCGCTGCTCATCGGCGTCTACCGCTTCCTCGCCGATTGCCTCGACTGCCGCTGGATCGTGCCCGGAGAGATCGGCGAGATCGTACCACACGCCGACACGGTCGTGGTGCCGGTGGGCTCGGAGGCGACCACGCCCGACTGGGACGTGCGCACCTTCTTCCTGCGCAACGAGGACGGTTACTGGTGGGCGCTGCGCAACGGCCTCAACGGATGGTTCAGCGCGGAGTTCGTGCAGTCCCTCGGCACCGGCGTCGGCGACGATCTGCTCTACGTACAGCCCGGCATCGGCGGCTTCCACGCCTGGGCACATATCCTCAACCCGGACGAGTACCGCGCCGAGCACCCCGAGTACTACGCGCTGGTGGGCGGCCGAAGGGTGCTGGGGGGGCTGCACTCGGGGCAGATCTGCACCACGAATCCGGAGGCCATCGCGATCATCGCGGCCAGGGCACGAGCATACTTCGAGGCCGACCCGCACGCGCGCTTCTACTCGGTCGCGCCCAACGACGGCTACGGCTGGTGCGAGTGTGCGCGCTGCATGGCCTTCGAGGAGAGCATCGGCGGCCCGCGCCACTGGCGCACCCCTGAGGGCCAGGTGATCACCAGCGACCGCCAGGTGCAGTTCGCCAACGAGGTCGCCGCGCGCGCGCTGCCCGGCCTCCACGGCCGTGAGCTGATCATCTTCGCCTACGTCAATCACGCCCCGCCGCCCGCCGCGGTCGAGCCGCAGCCCGGCGTCACCGTCTGGCTGTGCCACTACGCGCCCGCCTGCTACGCCCACGCCTTCAGCGACCCCGACTGCCCGGAGAACGCCGAGTTCTTCGGTTACGTGAAGGGCTGGGCGCGCTGGGCCGACCGCATGGGCTACTACGCCTACACCGACAAGTCGATGTGGGAGGGCCTGCCGCGCCCGGTGGTGCGGCAGATGATGGCCGACATCCGCACGCTCCACGACCTCGGCTGGCGGCGCTACGTCGCGCAGAGCAGCGCCGGCTGGTTCGGCCTCAACGGCCCGCTCTACTGGATGACCGCACGGCTGCTGTGGGATGTGCACGCCGACGTCGAGGCGCTGCTGGCCGACTACTTCCAGCGCGCCTACGGTCCGGCCGCCGAGGAGATGGCCGCGTTCTACCACGCGCTCGAGGCGGCGGCGGCCGATCCGCGCGAGCACTACGACGCCCGCCCGTTCGAGCAGGGGCCCCGCGTGTTCTCACGGGCGGAGATGGAGGCGGCCCGCCCGCACCTGGTGGCCGCGCTCGAGGCCACTGCCGACGATGCCGCCCGCGAGCGCGTTCAGGCACGCCTCGATCAGTTCGACGCAGGCGTGCTGCGCCTGACCTACGGCTGGGCGCAGGCCGAGTTCGCCGCGACCGGCGACCACAGGGTGCTGGCCGACGCCGTGCAGGCGGCACAGGTGCTCGCCGCCGCAGGCGGACGCACCGGCGAGCGCTTCCGCGACATCCTCGCCCGCCTGGAGATGCTCGCCGAGCGTGGGCTGTCGTTCAGCGGGGTGAGCCCGCCGCTGGAGCTGGGCGGGCGCGAGGCGTGGGCGTCGGATGAGACCGGTCCGGGCGATGGCGCGGCGGGCTGGATGATGATCGAGGTGCCGGGCGCGAGCCACGACCGCACGTACATCCTGGAGCTGACCGTCTGGGGCACGTCGAGCAGCTTCGGGCCGGTGATCTGCACCGGCGGAGGCGGCGTGGGCACCGCGAGCGGGGGCGTGTGGACGCCGCTGCCGCTGATCGAGGGCGCGCTGTCGGGCGAGGAGCAGTGGGATGTGCTGCGCTACCGCGTCAAGCCGGAGATGTTCGACCCGGAGATCGTGGGGGCGCGCCTGGGCTTCGGTGGCGGCGACTCGCAGATCTGGATAGCCGACGCGGAGTTCATCCCCCAGGACGACTGACGCCCGGCCTTCAGCGCACCCGGCGCCACTCGCCGATCATCACGTCCACGCGCCGCAGGGCGTCATCGCTCTCATCGCGGATGTTGTCGACCGGCGAGAGTATCGTACCCACCGGTCCCAGCT
>JALGVA010000021.1 GCA_029820295.1 Candidatus Zipacnadia bacterium | reverse complement strand
AGCTTGCGGCCGCCCAGCAGCGCGCCGACGAGGCGCGGCAGGCGGTCGAGGCGGAGTTCGCCGGGAAGCTGAGCGGCATGTCGGCGCAGGTGGCCGAGGCGCAGGCGCAGGTCGAGCGGGCGCGGGAGGCCGCGCAGGTCGAGGCGCAGGCGCGCATCGACGAGCTGGAGGCGGAGCTTGCGGCCGCCCAGCAGCGCGCGGATGAGGCGCGGCAGGCGGTCGAGGCGGAGTTCGCCGAGAAGTTGAGCGGCATGTCGGCGCAGGTGGCCGAGGCGCAGGCGCAGGTTGAGCAGGCGCGGGAGGCCGCGCGTGCGGCGCGCGAAGAGGCGGTCGAGGAGGCGGGTGCGGCGGCGCGTGCGGAGTTCGCGGCCCACGCGGCGCTCATGTCGGCGCAGCTTGCCCGCACCATCCGTGAGGTCGATGAAGTGCGCGAGGCGGCGGTCCGGGAGAGCGAAGCGGCCGCGGCCGAGATGCAGGCGCGTATCGACCAACTGACCGCCGACCTCGAGGACGCCGAGTTCCGGGCGCGGGAGGCGCACCGGCTGGCGCGCGAGGAGTACGAGAGCGAGATCGCGGCCTCACTGGCGGAAGCGGCGTCGATGGACGAGCAGATCGAGGCGGCACGCGTCCGGGCGCGCGAGGAGTACCAGGCGGTCTTCGACAGCATGTCCGAGATCGTCGTGGTCCACGACTTCGATGGCCGCATCATGTTCGCCAACCGCGCCGGCGCCGAGGCCGCGGGCACGACGCTGGACGGGCTGGTCGGCCGAAGCTGTCTCGACGTGTGGCGCCCGCAGGGCGCGACCTTCGAGGTCTGTCCCGGGCTCACCGCCCTGCAGAGCGGGGAGTCATCGGCGGTCGAGATCGCGAGCCCCGACGGCCGCGTGCTCCTGGTCGAGGGCGACATCCTGCGCACCGAGGACGGCCGCGTCATCGGGGCCATCGAGACCGCGGTGGACATCACCGGCGTTGAACGCCGTCAGGGCATGCCCGATCAGGATGTGGCCTTCCTGCAGACCTTGCTCGACGGCATCCCCAACCCGGTCTTCGTGACCGACCCCGCAGGGCGCTGCTACGGCTGCAACATGGCCTTCGCGCAGGGCGTGCTCGGTCTGCCCCGACCCGAGGTAGTGGGGGCGGTGCTGAGCGAGCGCGTCCCCGACGAGTTGGTGGAGGTGCTGTGCCGGGCCAGCGATCGCGTGCTCCATCACGGCGGCGAGGAGGCCTACGAGGAGACCATCACCCGCGCCGACGGCACCCATCGCACCTACGCCTTCCGTAAGGAGGCGCACCGCGACGCCGCAGGGCAGGTTGTCGGGATCATCACCGCCATGCTCGACATCTCCGGGCTGCAGGCGGCGCAGCGGGCGCTGGAGCAAGAGCGCGAGCACACCGCCTCGCTGCTCAGCCGCGCGCCGGCGATCATCGTGGAGATCGCCCCCAACGGCACCACCTCGGCGGTCTACGGCGCCTGCGCCGAGGTGCTCGGCTACGAGCCCGACGAGCTGGTGGGGCGCAACTGGTGGAAGACTCTCTGCCCCGGCGCACTCTACGATCAGCTCGAGAACGTGATCGGCGCCATGCGCGCGGGCCTCGAACTCGAGGACCGGGCGCTGGTGATGCAGCGCAAGGACGGCGAGCAGCGGACGGTATCGTGGACCACCGCGAACGTCCGCGACGAGAACCAGGAGCTGGCGGCCATCTTCGGCGTCGGCTACGACATCACCGAACGGGCGCAGTCCGAGGCCCTGACCGAGCATCGGCTCAACGAGGCCATCGAGCGGGTCAAGAAGCTGCGCTGTCTGAGCAACGTGATGCGCCTGGTCGATGACGCCGACCTGAATCTCAACGAGATCCTCGCGGGCGTGGTCGCCAGCCTGCCGCCGGCGCTGCGCTACCCGCACATCGCCAGCGCGCGCGTGAGCGTGTGGGACCGCGAGCGCGAGGCGGGCGACGCCTCCGGCCTGCCGGTTGCCACCATGAGCGCGGACATCGTGGTCAACACCGAGGTCCTGGGCTCGGTCGAGGTGCGCTACCACGAGCCGCGCCCGGACGTCTCCGAGGGGCCGTTTACATCCGAGGAGCGCGACCTGCTCGACCTGGTCGCCGAGCGCATCGCGCAGGCCGTGGCGCGGCGCAGCGCCGAGGAGAGCCTGGCGCAGCAGCTTCAGTTCCGCCACACGCTCATCGACCAGGCCAACGTCTGGCTCATGGCGCTGGACCGCAACCGCAACGTAATGCTGTGGAACCGCACGGCCGAGCAGATCAGCGGCTACCCGCGCGAGGAGGTCGTCGGCCACGACGAAGTCTGGGAGCTGCTCTACCCCGACCCGCACTACCGCTCCGAGGTGCTCAGTACCATGGGGGAGACGGTGCTCAGCTCGCGGGTGATCGAGAACTGGGAGACGATCGTGCGGCGCAAGGACGGTCGCGAGGTGGTCGTGTCGTGGAATGCCCGCAGGCTCATCGACGATGACGGCTCGACCATCGGGACGGTCGCGACCGGTCGCACAGTGCCGGTCGGCGGCGCCGCCGGGCGGTCGGCCGGCCGGGAATCCGGGACCCAGGCATAGCCCTGCGCAGCCGGGCGGGAACGCCTCTCTCGTGCGGGTGGGCCGCCCGGTCGCCGTGACGGGTGACTGGCCGGGCGGCCTGCGGCTGTCATCGTGCGCCTGGCGGACCCCATGAGCACTACCGCGGCGCCGCCACGGTCATCTGTGCCTCGGCCATCTGGCCCGACAGCACCTCGCGCGCGGTGATGCGCCACGTCCCGGGCATGGCGTTGAAGGCCACCGGCAGCTCGAAGCGCGCCACGCCGTCCTCGGCGATCAGCTCGCGGCGCGGCCAGGTCTCCTCGGCGCCGTCGGGCCGGAAGACGCGCACGCGGATGGGCAGCAGACCCTGCGAGCGCCCGCGGGTGCGCGCCACGCACTCGACGGTCTCGCCCGGCGCCACCGCATCACCGTGCACCTCCAGCACCGGCTCCCCGATGGGCTCGTCGGTGATCGCGTAGAGGTTCGCGTAGCCCACGCGCAGCTCGCCCGTGATGCGGTCGGTCTGCCCCAGGACGCGGTCGTTGCGCAGGTCGTAGACATACCTGGGCGCGGGAAGCGCCGTGGTCACCGGGCCGTCCTCGCCGGCGTTGCGGAACAGGCCGATGATGGTCACGCCCGGCGCCTCCCAGCGCACCGTCTCGGTCCAGCGCAGCGGTCCGCCACCGGCGCTCTGCTCGAAGGGCGGCTCGATCCCGGCCATCGCGTAGATCGCGCCCAGCAGATTGCGCAGCGGCATCTCCGCCATCTCCGCGCGCAGCGAGTCGTAGCCCTCGATGGAGAAGTTGAGCAGCACTGCGGTGCCCGCGCCGAAGCGGTTCACGATCACCAGCGGCGCGCCCTCGTGCTCGGCGAGCGCCTCGCCATCGGTCACCTGCAGCGCCGGGTCGATGCGCGTCTCCAGGGTCAGGGGCATCATGGTCCCGGCGATCGTCGGCGCGATGTCGATGGTCGCCATCTGCAGCGGCGACGGCGTCGCGCCGGAGGGTGCCTGCGCCACGCCGAAGACGTCATCCAGCACTCCCGCCGCGCGCGGCCTGCAGTGCCCGTCGCGCTCGCCCGGCTGCAGGTCGGCGATCAGCAGGCCGCCACCGCGCACGAACTCGCGGATCTGCGCGGCCACTTCGTCGGAGATGGCGCGACAGTAGGGCAGGAGCAGCACGCGCTCATCGCCGTCGTTCAGGTCGCCCTCGGTGACCGTGCGGTCGCTCAGGTAGTGGGCCTGGAAGCCCAGGTCCTGGGTGGCGTCGAGGAAGGCGTTGTGGGCCATGTCGATCGACCCACCCCGGCGCGGCGCCACGCCTTCGGCGTAGACCGAGGGCATCGAGTAGAGCAGACCGATGCCGTCGTGGGGCATGGCCATGCGCTGCATCATGGTGCCGACGCCGTCACGGATGTCGCGCATCTCGTCGATGATCACGCCGCTGGTGTCGTCCCACGGGTGGAGGTCGGGGGCGAGGAAGCCGTGGAAGCGCCCGATATTGTCCCAGCGCCACCACCAGACGCCATCGAAGCCGTCGGCGATCATGCGCCACATGCGCATCGCCATCGGCTGCGGCTCGCGGTGGTAGCCCATCCAGTTGGCGGTGATCAGCTCATCGCGCGGCGCCAGCGAGCGGATGATGTCGTTCCCGATGCTTGGGTAGGGCGCGAACAGGCCGACCCGAGCGATGATCTCGTCGTAGTCATCGCCGAGCCGCCCGGCGCCCTCGAAGCCGGTGATGGCCTCTGGGTCCATCGCCGCGTAGATGCGCGCGTACTTGCCGCAGTAGACCGCGTAGTTGTAGCGCTTGAAGGCCTGGCGGTCGTACCAGCGCGCCACGTGCCCCGCGTTGAGCGCGGCCTGCTCATTCAGGTCGCCCGGCTCGAAAAAGCCGATCTCCTCGAAGGAGCTGAAGTCGCTGCCCCATGAGGCGTTGAGCGCCGCGATGGTCTCGTACTGCTCCTCCAGCCACGCGCGGTAGGCCGCCATGCACTCGGGGTGCGCGCAGGCCCCGCGGGTCTGGTTCTCGTCGCCGAGCGAGTAGACGTACACCCCGTGCCGGCGCGCGGGCAGGTACTCGTCGGCGATCTCCTGAATGTACTCGCTGACCTCCGGCTCATCGTTCCAGCACACCGGCTCCATTACCCCGTCCTCGCCAACCGTCTCGAGGATGCGCGTGGTGTAGGGCACATAGGCCAGGTCGTTGGCCGCGATCTCCGGTAGGGGAGAGGGGCTGCCGTTCAGGATGGCCGTCACGCCATTGTCGCGCAGGCTGCGCAGGCCCCAGTAGCCCAGGGCGCCGCGCGGCGAGTTCCACATCACGAAGTTGAACTGGCCGCGGCACCGGCGTGGCACGGTGAAGCTGGCGCAGGCATGGTCAACCTCGCCGTCGCCATCGATCAGCGCCGCTTCCGCCCGCATCAGGATCGTGTAGTGCTCGGGCACCACGAAGCTGAAGGGCACCTCGCCGCCGACGGCCGGCATCTCCTGCTGCGCCACCACGCGATCCTCGGCGTCGCGCAGGCGCAGCACCAGCGCCTCGTCGGCGGCGAACTCCTGCCCGCGCATGGCGACCGTGCCCGAGATGGTTTCGCCGACCTCAGCGAACTCCTGGTCGAGCGCCACGCTCTCGACGCCGCGTGTGGTGGTCACGTTCAGCGTCTGCGCGCCGAAGGCCTCGACGCCGCGCGCGCTGCTGATCACCACCTCCATCACGTGCTGCCCGGCCGGAAGCTTCGGCGCGGGCACGACCACCTCGCCGGTCTCGCCCTGCGCGATCTCCGCGTCGAGGGTGCCCATCGCCACGCGAGTGCCATCCGCCAGGCGCAGCGAGCAGTCCACGGTCAGCGCCGCCGTGCCCGGCAGCTTGCTGGTCAGCGCCACCGACAGTCCGCTCGGCAGATCGTCGCGGTGCAGCATGACCGCCGTCGGCGGGCGGCCGGTGAAGCTCACCGCGCTGTCGCGCCCCGCCGCCCAGCGAATCGCGTTGGCCGCGAAGCCCGCCCAGTACTCATACTCCCCCAGCGCTTCAAAGCTGAACTCCATGCGCGGCGTCAGCGCCTCCTCGCCACCCGGCAGCCGGATGAGCAAGGCCCGGCCTGCACCCAGGCGGTAGCGCGTGATGATGCGGCTCGCCAGCTCGGCGTCGGTAGGGTCGGTCAGGCCGAAAGCGGCCGCCATCTCCCGTCCCTTGGCCAGCGAGGCCAGAGGAAAGCGCCCGATCAGCTCGTGGGGCAACTCGTCGCTCACGCGGTCGTCGGTGAAGGCGATAGCCGGCGGCCGCCCCACGCACACCAGCCCCGCCCCCTCGCGAACGACCTGCTCGAGCAGGTAGTACTGCGCCTCACGCGACAGGGCCTCGAGGTCCACGCCGCCGAATACGAACACGTCCGCGCCCTCGCGGATCAGCCGCAGCGCCCGCTCCATCCCGGCCGCGCCGTCATCGACCTGTCCGGTGCGCGCGTAGTAGACGACCTCGGGCTCGATGTCGAGCCGCTGCGCGACCTCCGCGATCTCGCGTGCGCCCGTGCCCTTTGCGCGCACGAAGAACAGCGCCCGGATCGCTCCGCCCGGCAGCGGCTTGCTCCACTGCAGGTGCGGGGTCACGTAGTCGAGCGAGTAGACGTGATCGGCCTCGACCAGCTCCGGCTGGTGCCACCACTCCTGCGCGCACAGCGGCAGTGTGACGAGCAGGGCCACGATCGCGATGGTGACGGCTCGGGTGACGGTCATCTCGTGCACTCCCCTTCAATCGCCCGACGCGCGCTACGCCTCGCGCAGCAGCAGGGCGATCCGGACCTTCCAGCGCAGCTCATTCAGCTCGAACGCCAGCCGGTCGATCTCCACGGTCTTCGTCGCCCAGATCAGCGCCGACACGTCCTCGCCACTCGCCGCGGCCTGCAGCGCCTGGTAGCGCTCATCCAGGGGCGCGAACTCGTCCGCGAAGGGCACATCCTGCTCTTCGCGGTAGGCCCGGGCCAGCTCCTCGTGCATGGCCTGCAGCTCCCCCGCCTCCGCGAGTGCCGCCGCCAGCATGGCGCCGTAGCGCAGCTCCTCCTGCACGCCGTCCGGGCCGATGGCCGCGTAGCCCTCGCGCAGCGCCAGGCGCACCGGCACCCCGATGGCCGCGTACATCGCCCGCGCCACCTCCGGTGTGAGCTCGAAGTCCGGGCCCGCGAACCACACATGCCCGAACAGCCACGGGCGGTGGAAGTTGCCCTCGACATTCGCCCAGTTGTGCAGCTCCCGCGCGCCGCCCGCGAGGCGCTCGCGGCACAGGTTCACACCCCAGACATCGCCCTCGGCCGGCGGCTCGGTGTCCATCTCGGCAAAGGCGATGCGCAGCTCCAGGCTCCAGCCGTCGGGGGCGATGCTCGCGGCCGCCTCCCAGTCGGCGTCCCAGGTGGCCGCGCCGTTCTTGCCATCGAAGCGCGTGGCGATGGCGTTGGCCGCGAACTGCAGGAAGTGCTCGTGATCGTGCGCGAGGTCTATGAACAGCTCGATCACATCGTCCTGCCAGACCGAGCCGTCGCGCGTGGTGACGTCGGTCTTAAGGCCCTGCATGTTCTGCTCGAGGCAGCGCACGCCCACGTAAAGCGCCTCGGCATCGTACAGGAGCCTGAACTCCGTCTGATTCGGCGCCAGGGCGTCGCCGGCCGAGATGGTCATGCCGCCGACGGTGATCGCGCGCTGCCAGGCGGCATCACTCAGCTCGCCATCGACATCGATCGGCCCGTCTGCCTGCAGGCACACCGCCGCCTGCGCGGGCAGCACCGAGTGTATCTCCTCGGCCGCTCCGGCACTCAGCGCGGCCACCGTGACCAGCATGATCGCGAGCGTCATCGCTCTCATCGTCGCCTCAGTCCCATCCTCCCGGCGCCGCCGCACGTTCAGCCCGCCGCGCGCAGCAGCGCCCGGATCTTCATCTCCCAACGCGCGTCCTGCAGCTCCTCGATCAACGCCGGCGTGCGGTCCTGATCCGCCATCCACTCGAGCACCGGCCGCTCGGCCTCGGCCAACGCGCGCGCGCGCAGCGCGTCCAGCTCCGCAAGCAGTGCCCGCGCCCGCCCGGCGCCCTCGGTATCCTCCGGCAGCGCCGCCAGCGTCTCGCGCAGCTCCGTCGCCGCCTCGTCGATATGGGCCGCCTCCAGCGCCTCCACGATCGCCGGCCGCGCCATCGCGGCGTAGTCCACGCGGTAGAGGCCCAGCCCGTCGAAGTAGCCCGCGCCATTCCAGCGGTAGTTGAGCGCCCACACACGCAGCGCGCGCGCCATGGCCGGGATCTCGTCGGCGCGGGACGCGCCGTCATCGGGCGTGGGGTCGGGCAGGAGGAGCTGCTCGTAGTACCGCCACTGCGCGCCGGGGTTGGCGCCGGAGACCACGTAGGTGTAACTGCGGCTGGAGGGCTGCTCGACCGACTCGCCCTCGGCGCCGAACCACTGCCGGCCCAGGTTCAGGCCACTGCGGTCGGCGGCGCCGTCCATGCGGATCCAGCCGCACTGCACGTACGCCTGCGTGGCGTCGATCTCGATGAGGGGGCCGTGCAGGCCGGTGGAGTCGTCGCTGGTGGCGGTCATGCGCACACACTGCGTGCCCTCGCCGGGCGCGGCGTCGGCCACGATCGCGAGCTGGCCGTTGGCGCTGTAGGCCTCGCGCCACCAGCCCGGCGGGACCTCACCGGCGGGGACGGGCCCGAGGGGGCCGTCCTCGAAGGAGCCGTTCTCGATCAGGTTGCCGCCGATGACGGGGTAGTCGAGCGCGAACGCCTGAGGAATCGACGCCACGAGCATCGCCAGTGCCGCCAGCATCATCGCGGGCTTCATGCAGCGACCCCCAGTGCCTGCTCGTCACAGGCGCAGGCTGGCAGCGCGCTCAGGCGAAGCAGCCTGAACGCGCTGCCGTCTGATCGCTCCGGGCGGCCCGTCTGCCGCCTAGTTGTGGATGTAGTGGTTGAAGCCGATGGTGCCGGCCAGGATGCCGCTGCGGATAGCACCCTCGTTCAGGCTCTTGACGTGGCCATCGAGGAAGCCCCAGTTGGCCATGTCGTTGTGGCGGAACGAGGCGTCAACCCACGGCCGGTAGGTCCCGGAGTTGGGGCCGTCGAGGTCGGACTCGGTGGGCGTGTACCAGTAGCTCTCCCACTGGTTGTCCGCGTCCCAGCACCACACGAACTTCGCGGGCTGCGACAGCTCGTCCATCTTGAGCTTGCCGAACTGCTCGTAGCACATGTTGGCGCAATAGCTGAGCTTCAGCGTGCGCCACGGCGTGCTCAGATCCTGGGTGTTGTCGCTGGGGCAGACCAGGATCTGCTCGTTCTTCATGTATGGCTGGAGCAGGTCGAACCAGCCGGTGGGATCGGTGCGGCTGGCGGAGCCGCCGCCGCCGGGCGCATACCAGTAGCTGCACCCGATCGGCGTCATCCCGTCGTAGTCCTCGGCATACATGAGCACTGCGAGCATGATCTGCTTGACGTTCGACGAGCATGAGGCCTGGCGTGCCTTCTCCCGCGCCCTTGCGAACACCGGGAACAGGATGGCGGCCAGAATCGCGATGATCGCGATCACGACCAGCAGTTCGATGAGGGTGAAGCCCTTGCGCATCACTGTCACACTCCTCACGTCGGATTGAGGCGGCTCGCAACGCGACGTAGGGGGGGCCGCGGGCCGACGATTGCGCATGGCGACCGACGTTCAGCCGGTGTCACAAACATATTTCCGCCACGAGCGTTCCCTCACCTCCCCTGCGCCGCACGCGGCGGCGAAGTCCGGCCCCGGCGGGGTCGCCGACTCAGATGAACGGCAGGTCCTTCACGAGCACGTTCCCGTACTCCGCCGCCACCTGTACGAAGTTCGAGGGCCAGGTGCCGGCGGGGGCCCAGATGACGAAGGCGACGATGGAGCGGTGCCCCAGCTCGATGTGCGCACGCACGCGCGTGTGGCCGTCCAGCAGGTAGCGCCGGTAGCCGCCCTCGGTGAAGTGCTCCTCCACCAGCACCGGCACGTCCAGCTCCCCCGCCTCCACCAGCGGCAGCACCAGGTCATACTTGCGCCGCTCGATCGCGTTCTGGGTCGCGATCAGGCTGTGCAGCGGCACCGAGCGCGTCTCCTCCTCGACCCGGATGCCCAGCGTCCGGTAGCCTGCGATCACGTCGCGGAGCGAGCGAAGCTGCTTCTCGTGCGTGACCAGGTCCTCGGGCCTCATGCGCCACCTCGCATTGCGCGCGGCGGTCCGTGTCGGGTGCGTTGCCAGATTGCCGGTAGACTGCCGGGCTATGCAGCCGAACGACCTCCTCACCCCCTCCGGCTGCTTCGCAGCCTCCTCCCCCTCTCCCTGTCCCGCCCTGCGGGCGGGAAAGCGGGAGAGGGGGATGGCGCTGCCTGATCGGCTATCGCTGGCTTGGCGGCAGCCGGAACCTGGCGCTGGTCCCCTCCTGCCTGCGCACCGCAGGTGCGCCAAGGAGGGGGTGGCCCGAGCGCAAGCTCGGGCCGGGGGAGGAGGTCGTCGCCGTCGCTGCTGCGCCCACCGCTGGCTCCTGACGACATTCCAGACTCGCACCCTCCATCCCCCCGGCCTTTGACGCCTGACGCGCCAATTCCTCTCAATCGCCCGCCTCCAGTGACCACTCGCCGTCGCCGCGATCGGCGTCGGGGAGCCACTTGGCGTGCCCATCCAGGTACCAGGCGTTGAAGCCGCCATTGTGCCGGTCCTCGGCCAGGCTGGTGAGCGGCCACGACCACTCGCCCGACTGGCTGCCACCGATGTCCCAGGGGGTCGGGTAGGGCGGCGTGACCTCGCGGTCATCGTCGGGGTCGGCGTCGGCGATGGCGATGGTGCGCGCGGGATCGCGCACGTCACCGATGCGCGCCGCGCTCACGCCCTCCTCAAAGCGCCCGTCATCGGGGAACTTGTCGTAGCAGTTCAGCCCGTAGTGGCGCAGGTCCGGCGCGCGGATGCTCTCCGACGGGCAGAACCAGACGGCCTCGTTGCGTACGTAGGGCTCGACCGTGTCCCACCAGTGGACTGAGCCCAGCACCGTGAAGCGCGGGGGGTAGACGCCGCCGGCGTCCTCGGCGTAGAGCGCCGCCGCCAGGCCCACCTGGCGCAGGTTCGAGGCGCAGGCGGCGGTGCGCGCCTTCTCACGCGCCCGCGCGAAGACAGGGAACAGCAGCGCCGCCAGGACCGCGATGATCCCGATGACCACCAGCAGCTCGACAAGCGTGAAGCCCGGTCGGCGATGGCCCATGCCCTCAGGATACCCCCACGGCAGCGCCGACGCAACGGTCGGGGCGCCGCGCCGCCGCAACGGCGCGCAGGGAATCGCGCGGGAACGGCGAAGGAGGCGGCGCAGGCCCGGATGTCAGTCGCGTGCCGCGAAGGAGAGCCCGCATGAGCGACCTGAACTCGCTGAACGAGAGCTGGCAGAGCCCGCCGTCGATCTACCGCAGCGCCCCGTTCTGGTCATGGAACGCCGAGCTGGAGCCCGAGCGGCTGCAGGCCCAGATCCAGTCGATGCACGACGCCGGCATGGGCGGCGCCTTCATGCACTCGCGCTACGGGCTGAAGACCCCCTACCTGTCCGAGCGCTGGTTCGAGTGCGTGTCCGCCTGCGTGGAGAAGTGCCGCGATCTGGGTATGCACGCCTACCTGTACGACGAGGACCGCTGGCCGTCGGGGCCCGCGGGCGGGCTGGTCACGCGCGAGCATCCCGAGTACCGCCTGAAGTACCTGAGCGCACACTTCGACGGCCCCGACCCGGCGACCATCAAAGTGCATGCGGTCTTCGACGTGCAACTCGATGAGGACGAACGGCTGGTCTCCTACGAGAAGATCGGCGGCCCGGGCGAGATCATGACCGCCGAGGACGCGCACGTGCAGCACCGTGCGCTGTTCTTCTGCCCGGGCATGCAGGAGGTTTCCGGCTGGACCAACGATGGCGGCTATCTCGACACCCTCGACCCCGAGGCGGTGGCCGAGTTCATTCGCGTCACGCATGAGCAGTACGCCGCGCGCTACGCCGACGATATGGGCACGATCATCCCAGCGATCTTCACCGATGAGCCGAGCTACGGGGCGCAGATCCACACGGCCATGCGCATCCCCTGGACCTGCCGCCTGGCCGACGAGTTCGAGCGCCGGCGCGGCTACGACCTGCGCGAGCGCCTGCCGGAGGTGGTGCTGCCGCCCGCCGACGGCGACTTCAGCGCGGTGCGCCACGACTACTTCCGCACCATCACCGAGCTGTTCGTGGAGGCCTACTCGCAGCAGATCGGCCGGTGGTGCGCCGAGCACAACATCGCCGCCACCGGCCACCTGCTGGCCGAAGAGACGCTGGCCTCGCAGCGCCAGTGCGTGGGCGCGGCCATGCCGCACTGTGAGTGGATGCAGTGGCCCGGCATTGACATGCTCCGTGACCAGGTCAACGAGCTGACCACCGCCAAGCAGGCGACCTCGGTCGCGGCGCAACTGGGCATGGAGCGCGTGCTCAGCGAGACCTACGGCTGCACCGGCTGGGACTGGCCGCTGGAAGGCCACAAGTTCTCCGGCGACTGGCAGTGGGCGTGCGGTGTGAACTTCCGCTGCCCGCACCTGGCGCACTACTCGCTCGCGGGCGGGGCCAAGCGCGACTACCCGGCGTCGATCCGCGACCACAGCCCCTGGTGGCCCTACTACTCCGAGGTAGAGGACTACTTCGCGCGCCTGAGCGTGCTGCTCACCGCCGGGCGGCCGCTGCGCGACGTGCTGGTGATCCACCCCGTCGAGAGCGGCTGGGGACTCGCCGACAGCGAGGGCGGGAAGCAGACCATCGAGCGCCTTGAGGCGCAACTTGAGGGCATCATCTACGCGCTCTCCTTCGCACACCACGACTGGGACTTCGGCGATGAGTCACTGCTGGCGAAGCACGCGGGCGTCATCGACGACACGCTGCGCGTCGGGCACATGACCTACCGCCTGGTTATCGTGCCGCCGACGCTGACGCTGCGCGCCGAGACCGTCGAACTGCTCGAGCGCTTCGTCGCCGGTGGCGGCGCGCTGCTCTTCGCCGGCGAGCCGCCCGACCGCGTCGATGGCCGGCTCGACGCGCGCGTCGCGGACCTCGCCACACGCGCGCGCGTCTGCTCCGAGGCGCCGGTGGAGCTGGTCGAGGCCGTCGATGGCATCCTGCCGCGCCGCGTGTCGATCACGCGCGAGGGCGAGGAGGCAGACTTCGTCTGGAGCATGCTGCGCCGCGTCGGCGACGCGCAGGTGCTGTTCGTGCAGAGCCACGACCGCAAGAGCGCGCACACGGTCATCGCCCATCTGGACGCCCAGGCGCCGGTCGTGCAGTGGGACCCGCGCACCGGCCGCAGGCTCGAGGTGCCGGCGTGGGAGGACGACGGGCGCCTGGCCTTCGAGGTCCGCCTGGGCCCGACCGGCTCGGCGCTGTTCTCCACCGGCGTGGCGATCGAGGGGGTCGAGCAGCCCGGGCCGTTGATGGCCATTGCCGCGCGCGATGAGATTGCCGGGCCCTTCGAGATCGAGCTGACCGAGCCCAACACGCTGCCGCTGGATTACTGCGAATTCCGCATGGCCGACGGCGAGTGGTCGGAGAGCGTGCCGGTGCTTAAGGCCGACGAGCTGATCCGCGCCGAGTACGGCCTGCGCCCACGCTTCGGCAGCGAGCACCAGCCGTGGTATCTCTACGCCACCGGCGTGGTGGATACCGAGCCGCGCGACTACTGGAGTATGCGCTGGCAGGTCCACGTCACCGACCTGCCCGCGTCCTGCAAGCTGGCGTTGGAGAGTCCGGAGGACTACACCGTCACGGTCAACGGGGCGGAGGTGTCCGAGGTCGATGGCTGGTGGGTCGATGATGACATCAAGACCATCGACATCACCGGTGTCCTGCAGCGGGGCGACAACGAGATCCTGCTCACCTTCGCCTACCGGCCGGACATGGAGCTGGAGGAGATGTACCTGGTGGGCGACTTCGGCGTGGCGACGTTGACCGATGAGCCGCCCGCGCCGGGGCGGATGACGCTGGTGGCGCCGCCTGAGCGCCTCGAGGAGGGCTCGTGGGTGGGCCAGGGCCTCGACACCTACGGCGGCGCGGTCATCTATCACGTCGAGATCGAGAAGCCCGCCGAGGGCCGGCGCTGCCGGATCGCGCTGCCGGAGATCGAGTGCACCGCGGCGGTGGTCCACGTCGGCGGCGAGCAGTTCGTGCTGCCCTGGGCACCCTTCGTGGCGGACATCACCGACGCGATGGGCGAGGGCACGAACCAGGTCGCCATCGAGGTGATCGGCGGGCGGCACAACATCCTCGGGCCGCTGCACACGCCGTGGGAGGCCTGGACCGGGCCGGGCGAGTTCAGCCCGAGCAACCCCAGGTGGCGCTTCGAGTACTATCTCAACGACCACGGCCTGATGGGGCCGGTGGTGGTCGAGACGCTGGAACCGGCCTAGCGCGCGGAGCGGCTGTCGGCGGGCAGGGGCGTCGCGCCCGAACGAGGCCGGGCCGGTCGCCCTACGCTCGTCGCCACACCGTCGCCCACCAGCCGTGGTGCACATCGATCAGCCCCGCGCCCTTGCGGATCTGCAGCAGCAGCTCCTCGCGGTCATCGACGTAGCCGGGGATCGTCACCGGCGGGCCGACGATCAGCACGCGGATGAGTCCCGCGCCCAGCAGCCCGCCCGCGCGGATCACCCGCAGCTCACGCACCTCATCCCACGGCACCCGGACCCATCGATCGCCGGGCAGCGGCAGGCGGATGCCGGCCCCATCGACCTCGATGGCGCCGTCGCGCACCTTGCGGCGGTACTGCCCCTGCGCCCGGGCGAAGAGGAGGAACTCGCGCACGCCCGCGAGCATGGTCAGCGCGGCGAGGATGACCAGGGTGACCGGGTCGAGGTAGGCCATCACGCGGCGGGCGACATACGCCGGGAGGCCCACGGTAAGGGCGAGCACGAAGGGCATCAGCGCGAACGGTATCTGCGCCCGCCAGTCGGGCGTGAAGCCGAACTCCTGCCGGTGCGGATGAGCGTCTGTCATGGCGCGAGACAGTTCGCCCTCGCGATGCCACTGTCCTCGCCGCCACGTGGCCACCCGCCCCGAGTGACCGGCCGGCCGCAGGTTCGCGCGCCGCGTGCCGGGAATACGGTGGTGCTCTCGAAGCGCCGACGAGGAGGCCGCCTGATGAGAGCGCGTGTCGCCCGCACGATTCCGCTCGCCGCAATCGCGCTGCTGATGGCCTGCGACCTCGTGGGCGCGCAGGTGGCGCCGCCCGCCGAGGACCTGATCGCCGGGCCCGCCGCCGGGCCGTGGCGGCGGCTCTTCCTCGACGCCATGGTGGTCGAGCGCCAGCAGGGCCTGCAGCGCGTCTTCCACGCCGCCGACAGGCACCCGGCGAATCCGCTGATCGTCGCCGACCGGCCGTGGGAGCAGGGCGGCAGTTACGCCGGGCCTTACCTCTACGGCACCGTGATGTGGGATGACGGTCGCCTGCGCATGTGGTATCACCTGCACCATGGCGGCGGCTACCGTAACGCCTACGCCGAGAGCACCGACGGCGTGCACTGGGAGAAGCCGATCCTGGGCATCGTCGAGGAGGGCGGCTCGACCGAGAACAACCTGGTGGTCGGCATCAGCGCCGACCCGGCTGAGGCCGACAACCCGCGCCGCGCCGCCGGGCAGTGCCATAACCCGAGCGTCATCAAGCGCCCCTGGGAGCCCGACCCGCAGAAGCGCTACGCCCTGTTCTGCTACGGCGTGGACCGGCGCCATGCGCGCGTGGCGTTCTCGCCCGATGGCCTGCACTGGACATGGCCCGAGGAGAGCCGCGAGACCGGCCTGTTCTCCTCCGGCGACGTGCTCAACTTCTTCTGGGATCCCTACCAGCAGCGCTACACCGCCACCTGGAAGACCGGCAACCGCCGCGGACGCGCGGTCGGCGTGGCGTGGTCGCGCGACGGGCTCGCGTGGACCAAGCCGGTCGAGGGCCCGGTGATGGTCGCCGATGACCTCGACCCCGATGCCACGCAGATCTACGGCATGCCGGTCTTCCCCTACCAGGGCCTCTACATCGGCCTGCCCTGGATCTACAAGGCGCGCTGGTTCAAGTATGGCGGCTACACCGATGAGCGCATGTATGAGGTCGAGCGCGACAGCCCGTGCACCATGGACGTGCAGCTCGCGTGGAGCTGGGACCTGATCAACTGGACGCGCCCGTTCCCGCGCGAGCCCTTCATCCCACGCGGCCCCGAGGGGGAGTTCGACTCGGGGATGATCTACACCGCGCGCGCCCCGGTGCAGATGGGCGACGAGTTGTGGTTCTACTACGGCGGCTGGGTCGGCGCGCACAACGACCCGACCGCGCATGCGGCCATCGGCGTGGCGACACTGCGGCTCGACGGCTTCTGCTCGATGCGCGCGGGCGACGAGGAGGCTTGGCTCATCACGCGCCGCGAGCGCTTCATCGTTCCACGCGTCACCGTCAACGCCCGCTGCGGCGAGGGCGGCTACGTGCTGGCGGAACTGCTCGACGCGCAGGGCAACGTGATCCCGGGCTTCTCGCGCGAGGAGTGCGTCCCCTTCACGGGCGACTCGGTGCACCACCTGCTGCGCTGGAGCACAACGGAGCTGCCGGAGGAACTGCGCCGCGCCGACAAGAAGGTCCGCTTCATCCTGCGCAACGCCGACCTCTACTCCTACCTCCCCGACCAGACGGCAGAGCCCGAGCTGGTCATCTACGATCCGGCGGCGAACGGTGGCTTGCTGCCCTTCGATGAGGCCCTTCCCGAGCACCAGCGCTTCCGGCGCTCGGGCGATGCGTCGGGCTACTCTCTCGCCCGCGAAGGCGAGATGGTCTACCTCGACCTGCACAGCGCCGCGGAGCTGCAGACTACTGCCTCGCTCTCGCGTGACGTGAGCTTCACGGATGACACCGACTGGGCGGTCGAGGGCTGGTTCCGCGTGGTCGATCAGGGCACTGAGCCGGTCTACGGTCTGGCGACCTTCTTCCGCCCGAACGCGGGGCACTCCGCGGGCATCTACCTCGCTGAGGACGCCACCGGGATCATGACCCAGGCGGGCAACGACTACGCCGTCCCCGCGCGCCACGAGATGGACACCACCAACGGCTTCCACTGGTACCGGCTGGTGCACGAGGGCGGCACCCGGGGCACGGTCGCACTGTTCGTCGATGGCGCGGAGGTAGCGCGCCTGCCGCTGAGCGAGCTGCGCGTACACACCGTGCGCGGGGCCAACGTGACCTTCGGTCCGAACGCCGGGCACATGGAGGGCCGTATGCACGTGGCGAAGTTCGGCTATCGGACGGGCGGGACCGACGTGGTGCTGGGGCCGGTGACGCCCTGACCGCCGCACAGGCAGGTGACGGCGGGCGCGGAGCGAAACCTGATAGCGGTGTGCGGGCGGCGCGGGTACGCGGCGCTCGATCTGGAGAGGAGGGAAGTTCGGCGCGTGGGCGAGACGCACGAACGCATCCTGCTGGTGGCATCGGTCGCGACGGTAACGGTGCTCGTTGCGGTGTACGCGCTGCTGCGCACGCGCCCCGACTATGAGTGGCCGACTTCGCTGCTCGCCATGGTCCCGGGCTGGCTGTGGCCGATCGCGCCGCTGGTGCTGGGCGTGTGGGCCGCGCTGGCGCACGCCTGGGCGCTGACCGGGCTCAACGGTGCGGCCCTGATCCTGTCGACCTTCCTGCTGGCCGGCCTGACCGTGCCGGGGACGGCGCCGCCGACCGCTGACGCATCCCCGCTGCTGCGCATCGCCACCTGGAACGTGCGCTACGAGGACGGCCACGCCGACGCCATCGAGACCAAGCTGCTCGGTTTCGCACCGGACATCATCTGCCTTCAGGAGAGCCACCGCGAGGCCTTCGACGACCTGCTCCCCGGCTGGCACCGGGCCGCGGTCGATGACGTCCCTGAACACGGCATCCGCATCTTCAGCCGCTACCCGATCGCGCACGCCGAGACCGTCGGGCCCGCCGGCGACGAGTTGCGGCCATCGCTGATCTGCACCATCACCACGCCGCACGGGCCGCTCACCGTTGCCAGCGTCCACCTCGCGGCCTCACATGCGGTCGCGCGCGTCCGGGAGACCTGCGGCCTCAGCCGCATGCTCGCGGACGGCGCGCTGGCGCGCCGCCGGCAGGTCCAGGCGCTGCTGGCCGCCCTGCCCGACGACCACCCGTTCGTGGTCGCCGGCGACCACAACGCCCAGCCGGTCACCGCGCTCTACCGCACACTCGCGCGGCGCATGACCGACGCCTTCGCGGTCAGCGGCCTGGGCTTCGGCTACTCACTGCTGGCGAAGGACCGTCTGCCTGTCGGCCGCATCGACTACATCTGGTGCGGTAACGGCGTGCGGCCGGTGCGCTGCCGCGTCGGGCACTCGTGCCCGTCCGACCACCGCCCGGTGGTCGCCGATGTGCTGGTGCCGGTGCCCGCCGCCGAGCGTGCGAAGCTGCCTTCTGCCGGCGACCTCGCCGCCGCGCAAGGCGCGCCATGACGCGCCGCTCAGCCATCATCGCCCCGTCCACCGACGCGAGGAGACGCCATGGACCACCGCGTGTTCGCCGTCTCGTGTGAGGACTACCAGAACGCTCCGGCGGCGCTGGGCCGGCTGCTCGAGATGATGGGGGACGCCGGCCGCTTCGCGGCGGCGGGCGAGACCCTTGTCCTCAAGCCGAACCTGCTACGCGCTGCAAGGCCCGAGGAGGCCGTGACCACCCACCCCTCGGTGGTCGCGGCCGCCGGGCGCGCGGTAGTGGCACAGGGCGCGCGCGCGATCATCGCCGACAGCCCCGGATCGGGCTTCCGCTACACACAGGCCGTGCTGCGCCGCACCTACGAGGTCTGCGGCATGACCGACGCCGCTCGCGAGGCGGGCGCCGAGCTGAACTTCGACACCGGCCATGAGATCGTCTCGCACCCCGAGGGCCGGCTGGTGAAGCGCTTCGAGGTCATCACGCCGGTGTTGCGCGCCGACGGGCTGATCAACCTGTGCAGGCTCAAGACGCACGTCTTCACCGGCATGACCGGCGCGGTGAAGAACCTCTTCGGCGTGATCCCGGGGCTCACCAAGCCCGGCTACCACGCCAAGCTGGCGGAGGGCCGGCGTTTCGCCGGGATGCTGCTGGACCTGGCCGACCTGATCGCGCCGCGGTTGAACATCATGGACGCGGTGGTGGGGATGGAGGGCGACGGGCCGGGGTCGGGCGACCTGCGCAAGGTCGGCTGGCTGCTGGCGTCGGCGAGCCCGCTGGCGCTGGACGCGGTCGCCGGAGGGATGATGGGGCTGGCGCTGGAGGACAACCCGCTGCTGCTGGAGGCCGACGCGCGGGGCATGTCGGCGGCGCACGCCGAGGACGTGAAGCTGGTCGGCGCGACCGTCGAGGAGCTGCGCGTGCCGGGCTTCCGCCTGCCGGAGACGCGCGCAACCGGCGTGGGGTTCGCGGGCTCAGCGTGGTGGCAGCGGCCGGTGGGCGCGCTGCTGCGCAGCGCCATGTCGCTGCGCCCCGAGGTCGTACCCGAGCGCTGCATCGCCTGCGGCGCCTGCGTGCGCGCCTGCCCGGAGCAGGTGATCGCGCTCACCGAGGTGCGCGGCAAGCAGGCCGCGCGCATCGACCAGCGCGGCTGCATCCGCTGCTACTGCTGCCACGAGATGTGCCCCGAGGACGCCATCGAGCTGCGCCCCAGCCTCCTTTACCGGCTGGCGCACCGCTCCGGGAGGTGAGTTACATGGCTCGCACGGTCGCAGTCGTCGTGCTGGCACTGGCCGCATCGACCACCGTCCCTGCCCGGGAGGCCGCTCCGCAGCGCCTCAACAGCCTCGTGGTCGAGTTCGCCAACCTCGACCTGACCGCAGAGCCGGTCGCCACCGCCGAGATAGCCGTGACGCTCGATGAGGAGACGTGGCTGTTCATCGGCTTGCGCGGCACTGTGGTGGGCGATGAACGCGCCTCGCTCATCCTGCAGACCGCCGACGGCGCGGCGACCGTGCTCGACGCCCCCGGCGAGACCATGCGCCATGTGCCAGCGGGCGAGACCACGGTGCGCCTGGTCGCCGAGAACGCGCCGCGACTGGAGCGCCTCATCGTGCGGCGCGTGCCCGAGGTAATGGTCTACATGTTCGAGGGCCTGCAGGCGCCCGACCCGCAGCGCTGGATCACGCACTCGTGGGAGTTCCTCGAGCGCGCGGTGCTGCACTCGGCCAACCTGATCGTCAGCCCGGCCAGCGATGACTACGCGCCCTTCGCCGAGGCCTGGCAGGAGCGCGGCGGGCGCTGGCTGATCAACCAGAGTATGCGGCCGCTGCGCGCGGAGGATGTCGATCCCGCGCAGTACTGGTTCAACGCGCTGGGCGGCACGCCCTGGGACGGCTGCATCCATGACGAGGTGCTCGACCAGGATCGGCCGCACTTCGCGCGCTATGCCGGCGGCCTGGCGCGCTTCGCGGCCATGCCCGAAAGCGCCGGCAAGACCGTCTACCTGTTCTGCGGGAGCAACACCATCGGCGACCCCACGGTGCTCGACTTCTTCCAGCCCGATGACGAGACCGCCGTCGAGGGCGAGCGCTCCGTCCGCTGCCTGCCCCAGGCTGAGACGATCATCACCGCGCGGCAGATGGAGGTGGCGCTGGAGCCGGGCGCCGAGTACACGCTGTCGGCGTGGATGCGCACCGAGGGCTGCGTGCCCGCGCGCTACTCGGGCGTGTTCATCATCGACGAGGGCTGGCACGCGCTCTACGGGCGGCTGCGAGCGCGTGAGGGCGACAGCGAGTGGACGCGCTACGAGAGCAGCTTCACCCCGCGCGAGTCCCGCAACGGCCTCTACCAGGTCATCCTGTGCGGCCCGGCCCAGGGCGAGATGTGGATCGATGCGGCGCAGCTTGAGCCCGGTGCGCAGGCGACCGACTTCGCCGTTGGCGAGCCCAACGTGCTGCGCAACCCGGGCCTCGAGGACGGTCTCGCCGACTGGCAGCGCGGCGCCGACCAGGCCAATCCGCTGCGCGACGCGGTCATCGACTACGGCGCGGCCTTCGCACCCGAGATCTACATGCACGAGCAGCCGACCGAGGAGGGCGCACAGGCGATGATCGACCAGCGCCTGGCGCGCACCGCCGGGGCGTGGGGGCGTCACTACCCGGGCATCCTCCCGCAGACTCTGATAGTGCTCAGCGCCGGCAACTGCACGCTGCGCTACTCCAACGACCGGCTCCCCGATGTGAGCTACAAGGCCCTGCTCGACCTGCAGATGTACACCATCGCCACGCAGCCCGAGTTCGAGGGCCTGCGCGGCGTGGGCTTCTGGAGCGGCCACTACATCGACGAGGAGGGGATGCGCTGGTACGGGGCGCTGTTCCGCCACTACTGCATCGAGGGCTCGCGCGAGCGGCTCTACGATGGCCCGTATCGGCTCGACCACTTGACCAACCCGGGCTTCGAAGAGGGGCTGGAGGGCTGGGAGGTCGCCGGCTCGGTCGAGGCGGTGCGTGTGGCGGACATGCCGCAGGGCGGCGCGCACGGACGCTACTCACCGGTGCCGCAGGGCGCCGGAGCGATCCGCACGATGCGCGCCGGCGACGTGGCCAACTCCTTCGCGCAGCCCATCCGCAACCTGGAGCCGGGGCGGCTCTACTCGCTCAAGCTCTACTGCACGGACCCGGCGTACTCGGACCGGCTGATCCCGGCGCAGATCGCCATCGAGGGGGGCGAGGTGCTGCCCGAACGCACGCTCGACCACGTGTGGCGCGTGGAGGACGTGCGCTGGACCATGCACTCCCGGGTCTTCCGCGCGACCGCCGCCGAGGGCCGCCTGACCGTCGGCGACGCCAAGCCCGGCGAGGTCTACTGGGACTTCGTGCAGATCGAGCCGTACTTCGAGGAGATGTGATCCGCTGCGTTCCCCGCCGGCGCCCTGAAGGAGACCCGGCCTGTTCAGCGAAACACACCCGGAGCGTTCATTCTGACGGTTACGGCGCGAGAGACATGAGGATTGTCCAACCGGCAATACCGTTTCCGCCTCGCCGAACCGGCGCACCCTCCGTGGTGTACCAGGGCGACGCTCTCGATGTTCTGCGGCGACTCCCCGCTAGAGCGGCACGCACGACCGTGACCTCTCCGCCCTACTGGGGACTGAGAGACTACGGCGTCGAGGGTCAGTTGGGGTCCGAGGAGACGGTGGATGAGTACATCGAGCGCCTGGTGGCGATAATGCGTGCAGTCCGGCGGGTTCTGACCGATGACGGTACGCTTTGGATCAATATCGGCGACTGCTACACCAGTGGAGGGCGCACCTGGCGGGCTCCCGATCGGAAGAACCCCGCGCGCGCAATGGACTACCGCGCCCCCACGCCCAACGGGCTGAAGCCCAAGGATCTGGTCGGCGTGCCGTGGCGCGTCGCAATGGCGTTGCAGGAGGACGGATGGTACCTGCGGAGTGACATTATCTGGCACAAGCCCAATGCCCTTCCCGAGTCGGTCAAGGATCGACCGACCCAGGCACACGAGTACATCTTTCTGTTCAGCAAGGCCGAGCAGTACTTCTACGACTATCAGGCGGTCCGCGAGCCGGGCGCGAATGGGAGGGCGCGTAACCGGCGGTCGGTGTGGTCGGTGCCGACGGAGGCCTACGCGGAGGCGCACTTCGCGACCTACCCTCCACAGCTCATCGTGCCGTGCGTCCTGGCGGGCAGTGCCACGGGGGACAGCGTGCTTGATCCGTTCTTCGGCGCGGGTACCACGGGGCTCGTCGCCGCCGAACATGATCGTCGTTTCATCGGCATCGAGTTGGTCTGGGAGTACATCGAGATGGCTCGGCGTCGCCTGGCGGAAAGGGGCATCTTCTTTGACGCGCACAGAGCATCATGACTGCCCTGCGCCATTCCCGGTTCTCCAGCCGACCCTTCAGATAGGCTTCCACGAGCGGCTGCAGCAGGACATGCAGCACCGAATGCTGCCTGCGCTGCTCGATGCCGTGTCAGGAGCGGACATTGGGCAGATAGACGCCGAGTTGCGGGAGTATGCGGGGGCTGAGCGCGTGAGGTTCGTTGCGGCCCGTGGTCTGCGGGGCGAACTCGTCTACTCCACGCCGTACCTGCTGGGGCGGTTGCCGTCTCTCCTCGGTTACTACCGACTGCTCCTCGGCTTCTCGCAGAAGGAATTCTACAGCAAGGGCCCCTTCGGATGCTTCAAGCTGATGGAGGATGACGGTCGCATGACCTCCCGGGCGGCGGCCCGAGTTCCTGACCTGTGCCGTAGCCTTGTAGAGAGCGCCTGGGTATTGGTGAACAACATCCCGGAACTGTCGCGTGACCTGCTCCATGCCCTGACCCTATTGACGGCCGGTGCTGAGTACCGCGGCTCGTACAATGCCCTGCTCGGTCAGAAGATGATCAGACGGGTGTTCGATACGGTGAGACGGATAGTCGCCGATGCCATAGAGGAGGAAACGGACGCCGCGATCGTGATCCGCAACGCCGCGGGCCGCTATGTACGCATCGAGTTCGCTCCCGATCCGGACATCGCGATTCGGGAGCAACTCGTCTCCGGTCGCCTCAACAATCGCATCGCCATTGAGGTGAAGGGCGGACGCGACATCTCGAACATCCACAACCGCCTGGGCGAAGCCGAGAAGAGCCACCAGAAGGCGCGCCAGATGGGCTTCACGCAGTTTTGGACGCTCGTGAATGTCGCCGACCTGGATGTCGATCTGGCCCGGCAGGAGACCCCGACGACGACCCAGTTCTTCAATGTCGAGGAGATCGCCGACGAGAGAACTGAACAGCATCGGCAGTTCAGGGAACTGCTGAACTCCGAGTTGGGCATTGCCTCCTAACGGCGACGACAGCGGCCCCCGACCTTCCGTGGAAAATGGGAGTCGGCTTCTACGTCGGCCCGTCCGTGGCACGGGCGTCCCCCGCGCCTACGCCGGCGGCAGCGCGCCCTGCCGGCCCTCCGCCAGCATCCCCGCCAGCTCGGTCACCAGCGCCGCGCTCTCCGGCCGTCCGGCCAGGTTCACGTTCTCGCCCGGATCGGCCTCGTGGTCGTAGAGCTCCGTCGCGACGACATCGCCCGCGCCACGCCTGGCCCGCCACTCCGTATACCGATACCGGTCCGTCCGCATCGAGTAGCCCATCACGCCGTCGCCGCGCGGGTACTGGCTGAAGGCCGCGCGCTTCCAGGGCCGCTCGGGCTGGTCCATGAGCGGCCGCAGGCTGGCGCCCTCGAGGTGCTCGGGCAGCTCCAGCCCGCACAGCTCGCACAGCGTCGGGTAGATGTCCACGAATTCGCATAGTGCCCGCGTCGGCCGCCCGGCGGCGGCCTGCCCGGGCGCACTGATCAGCAGTGGCGAGTGCGTGGAGGTCTCGAAGTTCGTGTGCTTGCACCACAGCCCGTGCTCGCCGAGCTGCCAGCCGTGGTCGCCCCACAGGCATACCACCGTGTTCTCGCGCAGCCCCAGCCGCTCCAGCTCATCCAGCAGCCGGCCCACCTGGGTGTCGATGAAGGTGGTGCAGGCGTAGTAGCCGCGGATCAGCTCGCGGGCCTTGTCCTCGGGCAGATCGCCCTCCTCCGGGATGTCCGAGTAGCGCCGCAGTTCGCCCCAGTTGTGCAGCGCGATGTCCGGGCAGTCCTGCGGTCGGAAGGGATTGTCGGCCAGGCTGATGCTCTCGGGCGGATACATGTCCCAGTAGCGCTGCGGGCAGGCGAAGGGCAGATGCGGGCGGTGGTAGCCGACCGCGAGGAAGAACGGTTCAGGCGCCTGCGCCAGCCGCCGCATATCCTCGATGGCCCGCGCGGTCAGTGCGCCGTCGCCGAAGTGCTCGTCGGGCACGTCCAGCGCCTCGGTCGATGGCCCGCGCCAGTTGGAGGCCACTCCGGCCGCGCGTGCGGCCCGCTGGGCCTCGGCGCGTTCGGCCCGCAGCTCGGGCGAGCCGTGGGTGTTGTACTGCCCGCCCCACGGCGGCTCGCTCCAGCCCTCGGGGTCATCCTTCACCCGGTGGTGGTAGACCTTGCCCAGCGAGACCGTGGTGTAGCCGTTGGCGAGCATATGTCGCGGAAGCGTCACGATCTCCGGCCGGGTGGTGCTCAGCGGAGTTTGCAGGTCCCACACGCGTGTGGAGTCGGGCCGCAGGCCGCTCAGCAGGCTTGCCCGCGAGGGCGCGCATACGGCCTGCTGGCAGTGTGTGCGCAGGAACGCCGTGCCCTCCGCCGCGAGCCGGTCGATGTTCGGCGAGATCATCTGCTCGTGGCCGAAGCAGCGGAGTTGCGGCCGCAGGTCATCGACCGGGATGAACAGCACGTTCGGTGCGCCGTCCGGCGCTGCGTGAGCCGTCCCGCCCGTCATGTAGCGTGCCATCAGCATCGCCCCTCCTGCCGCCAGGCTCAGCCCGAGGAACTCGCGACGGTTCATCGCCATCCCTCCGACTTCAGTCCTCCCACGCCTCCACTACGCACAGCGTGTCCGGGCCCGATGTCACCAGCGCGATCTCGTCCGCGCCATCGGCGTCCACGTCCGCGACCGTCATCGCTTCCAGCCGCGCGCCGGCGTCGAAGATGCGCGCGATGGCGCCGTCGGCGGTGACGAGGAAGACCCTTCCGTCCTTGCAGCCGGCCGCCAGCACCACGTCATCGCCGCGTCGCGCCAGCGCCGTGAATGAGATGGCGCTGGAGAGCGCGACGCCCCAGGCCTTATCGCCCTGCTGGTCGAAGGCGCACAGGTAGCCGCTGTCGGAGCCGACCGCGAGCACATCGCCGCCTGCGTGCGGCACCACCGTGAACGAGCGGATCGGCCGCGGCAGGTTCTGCAGCCACACGTACTCCGTCCACGAGGTGTCAGGCGCGAAGGCGCGCACATCGCCGCGGTTGCTGCCCGTGAAGACCGTGTTGACGCCGTCGCCGTCGAGATCCCCGACCGCGATCGCCGGCAGCGACGTGCACCATGAGCCGTTGTAGAAGCGCTGCAGCAGCTCGCCGGCCTGGTCGAGCACCCAGCAGGTGCCCTGGTCGGAGGTCAGGCCGTTGCCCGCCAGCACCACGTTGCGCCCGTCGCCGTAGAGGTCGGCGGTGGTGATGGTGGTGCAGATGCCATGGTCGGTGCGGAAGCGCCACATCAGCTCCCCGGCGGCGTCGTAGCATTGCAGGCGCATGTTACCCGCTCCCACCAGCAGCTCGGGGCGCCCGTCGCCGGTGATGTCGGCGGCGTGAATCGCCCGCACCTTCGAGCTGCCCAGCGTCCACCACAACCACGGCTGCCGGTCGGCCAAGAAGTCCACCCGATGTCGCCACAGCTCGCCCATGTCGGCGGCCAGCGCGTACATGTTCTCGTCATCGGAGCCGACCAGCAGCTCCTGCGCGCCGTCGCCGTCGAGGTCCGCGGGCTCAAGGGCATGCACCGGCCCGCCGGTGGCGAACTCCCCGCCTGCCACGCCGTCGGCGTCGAACTGCAGGACCGTGCCGTTCTCGAGACCCGCCGCCAGGGCCACCGCATCGGGGCTCCGGCGCGTGGTCACGGACAGTGGGCGGTCGGGCAGCTCGGCGGTCCACCGCGCCTCGGCGCGCGGCGCGTCCGCCCAGGGAGCCGCGGTCGAGGCCTGTGGCTGCGCGGCTGCGTTCCAGGCCGCCTGCAGCGCCTGCGCAAGTGCCTCGCCGGGCGCGTCATCATGGGCCAGCGCACGGCCGTCAAGCGATGCCTGCGCCTCGTGCAGGATCACCCGCGACGGGCCGAGCAGGAAGAGCCGCCCGGACGCACGCACCGGGCCGACCTCGATCCGCGCGCCGTCGATGCCCGCGCCCACGAGGGCGATCTCGTTGCCCCGGCGCAGCAGCGCGCAGTGGTCGCTCAGCCGCCGGAGCTCGAACTCGGGCACCTCGCCGCGGAAGGCGGCGAAGGCGTTCTGAAAGCACACCGACTCGCCCTCGGCCAGCTCGCGGCCGGCGCTCTGCTCGAGGATGTTGAGCGCCCGGTCGTGGTGGGGGCTGAGGGGCAGGTAGTTGCCCAGGGTCTCGGTGTCGCGGTCAAGGGTCGCGGGCACGTCCGCGGGGAAGACCAGGCGCAGGCGGTTCGCGGCCGTCGCCGCGGCCGCCTCGCGCTCACCGGGCCGGTACATGGCCAGCCCCACCACCGCGAAGTAGGAGTTGTCCGAGGCCGGGTTGCGGCCGACCACCTCGAGACGCACGGTGTGCTCCCCGGCCTCGACCCGGCGCGTGCCCAGCTCGCTCTCGCTCAGCAGCGGCTGGCCGGAGTGGAAGATGTCGATCGGCTCGCCGATGGGCTGCCCGTCGAGCATCACCTGCATGATGCCGCGGCCGGTATAGTCCAGCGTCTGCATCACGATCTCGTACTCGCCGGCCTCGGGCAGGTCGATGGTCGTCTCGACGAAGTCCCCATTCTCCTCACCGCGATACAGCAGCGCGTTATACTCGGGCATGGCTCGGGCGACCCTGCCGGAGGTGCCCGTGATCGCTTCGTAGAGGTCCAGGCCGCTCACGTAGACCGAGGCGCGCTGCACATCGTCCTGCGCGGCCTCGAAGCGTCCGGGCTGCAGCGTGGGCTCGCCCAGGCTGCGCCAGCCGTCCACGAAGGAGTAGTCGCCGGGCTCGTAGGCGGTCATCTCGTCGATGACCACGGTCTGCAGGCCTGGCATCCACAGCGTGTGGCGCGTCCAGTGCACGCCGTTGTAGTTGGGCAGGCGCGTGGCCGCATAGGCCCAGCCCTCGCCCTCGGCGCGGTCGGCCAGCTCCGCCGCCTGCGGCACCAGCGACTGCCCCAGCCCGCCGCGCGCGACCGTCACCGCGTTGTGGAAGGCCATGGTCGGCCCGTTGAAGATGTCGATCTCCACCAGCCAGCGGCGTTCGTTGGCGGCGAACTCGCCGATGGTGTTGGCGTCATCGTAGGAGTGGCCGCCGCCGGCCACGCCGTCGATCATCAGGTACTCGTCCTCGGGGCTCCAGCCCGAGCGGAAGCTCATCTTGTCGAAGGCGTCCTCAAGCGCCACGCCCTCGGTGTTGCGCAGCGCGGTGGTGAAGTACAGCTCATCGACGGGCACGGCGGTCAGGCCCAGGTGGTCCGTGGGGAGTTGTGGCTCGACCCCGGCGTTGAAGCCGCGCAGGAACTCGTCACTGGAGCTGCCGAGGCCGCCGCGCAGGTCGAGCATGAACTGGTAGCGGCCGTCGCCCAGGGCGTAGGCCAGCTTGGCGAAAACCGGGGCGGGGTAGTCCGACAGGTTCGTGTCGCCCAGCATGACCGTCCGGCCCATGTTGTTGACGATGGCGATGCAGCGCTCGCCCATGCGTCGCGCCAGCCCGGACGCGAGCCACTCGGCCGACCACTCGGGCTCCTGCAGGGCGATGTCGAGGATGTTGTCCATGCTCCCGCCCAGAGCATGCTGCGAGAGCGAGTCCTCGAAGGTGCGCGAGCTGGCGAAGCACGCCCCCCAGAACTGCTCCAGCGCCCGCCGCCAGCCGACCAGCTCGCCACCGAGCGCATCAGCGTAGTACTTGTCGAAGTGCCGCCAGCCATAGTAGAACGCGCGCGCGCCGCGTGTCGAATGGTTCCCCTTGGTGTACATGCCGAGCCGCGACGTCACGTAGCCGTAGCCCTGATTCGAGCGCATGACGCTCAGCACCGCGCGCATGATCTCCAGCCGCTCGTCATCGGAGAACACGCCACAGGACTCCATCAGGTCCCACGACATGCTGCGCGTCACCCAGGTCAGGTGCAGGCCCACATCGGGGTTCGCCAGCTCGGCCTCGGTGCCGGCCGCGGCCTGAAGCATCAGCTCGCGGTATCGCTGCGCCTGCTCGGGGTTGCCGGTGAGCATGTAGGCGACCGCCGGGCCCATCTCGCGCCGCCCCCCGCCGATGATCCAGGGCAGGTGGTTGATGCCGATGTAGCCCTCGCCGGTAACCACCGTCAGCGGGATCTGCAGTACATCGCCCGCCTCGGCGATGGCCGCGATCAGCGTATCCACGCCCGCCTGCAGCCCGTTCGCGTCGGATGCGCCCACCACCAGGATGTTGCCGCCGCCGCCCAGGGGATCGACCAGCGGACGCAGCACGTAGCCGCCAGCGCCGGGGTAGTAGAGGTCCTCGTAGGTGTACGAGCGGCAGTACAGGTACTCGACCGCGGCGCTGGTGGCCAGGTTGCCCAGCACGATCAGATCGCGCGTCTCGGCGGCCAGGTCCACTGCGTCATCCGCCAGGACGGGAACCTCGATGCCCCTCTCGCGCAGCGCCGCGCGCAGGGCGACGACCGCCTCGGTCGAGTCGTCGCAGGAGACGAGCGCGCAGTCGCCCAGGCGGATGCCGTAGCGCAGCGGGCGCGGCGCATCGATCGGCTGCGGCACGTACGAGGTCACCTCGACATCATCGAACCAGGCGGTGCCCGACGCGCCGTAGAGCCGCACGTTGACGCGCACTCCCTTCACTTCGGGCGTCAGGGCGCTGGTGCTCACGTACTGCTTCCACTCCTCGGTGGCGACCGACTCGCCCATGCCGCCGATGCTGATGCCTCCGGACTGGCCGATGCGCTCACCGTTCTCATCGGTGTGATAGAAGCCGATGAACGCGCCATTGCGCCCGGTGACGTCTTGCAGCCTGGCCCACACCGAGAGCACAAACTGCTGGTTGTCGGCGGTGACCGGGATGACATCCGAGGTCCACGACAGCGTGGGCCCGGCGTCCTCCCACTGGATCTTCGCGCTGCGCTCGCCCGAATGGGCCTCGTCGGTCGCCCACATCATTCCGGCGACGTTGCCCTCACGAAACCAGCCGTCGGGATCCTCGCCCTGGCCCTCTTCGAAGCTCGGGTTCGGCGCCAGGTTCTGCGGCTGCGCCCCCGCGGGCATCGTCACAACCAGTGCGGCAGTCATAGCGATCATCGTCCACCGCGTCATGGTCATCCCTCTTCGCGCACGGTGTGTCATTGCCCCGTCGGCCGCAGCTCCACATTGCGGAACCACGCGCGCCGGGTGGAGTCGTTGTTGTAGAGGTAGATCGCCACCGCGCGGAACTGCTCGACGGTGGTGAAGGTCGTCTCGAAGCGCTGCCAGGTGTCCGTCGGGGCGCCCGGCTCGTCGCCGATCCCATGCACCTGCAGGCCGCGCTCGCCGATGTGCTCGACCACCGCCGCGTAGACCCTGCCCTCACCCTCGCTCCGGCGGATGTCGGCGGCGAAGTAGTACTCGCTTCCCGGCTCCACCGGCACGTGCTGGCGCAGGAAAAGCGTCTGACCCTCTTCGCCCTGGATCCACGCCGCCCCCTCCTCGACGCCCCGCACGAAGTTGGCGGACTTGCTGCCGGAGGCGACCCAGTAGTCGGGCGTGCCGTCGCCGTCCTCATCCCCGCCCACACCGGCGTTGAGCACCAGCGGGCGCAGGGCGGCGATGCTCTCGCGCTCACCGCCCGGCCAGGTGACCTTGAGCGTCACCGCCGCGGGCATCTGCAGCTCGTCCACGCCCGCGATCTGCAGCTCCGCGCGCGCCGTGCCGCGCGCCGGGATGACGACCTGCACGGGCCCATCCGGGCAGCTTAGCGGCGCGGGCATGATCGCCCTGACCGTCGCCGTCAGTGACTCGGCCGACAGGTTCACCGCGTTGAGCACCAGCGTCCCCGAGGACGCGCCCTCGTCCGGCACCCGCTGCACCACATCAACGGCGTGCTCGGGCGCGATGGCGTAGGTCGCCAGCGCCGCCGAGATGGTCGAGGGCGACACGGCCAGGCTCAGCAAGCCATCGGCGACCCGCGGCTGCTGCGCCCGGATGCCGCCCTCGCGGTCGAAGACGTAGAGGCGATCGGGCTCCTCCCACCCCTGGGGCAGCGCCAGCGTGCAGGTGGCGCCCTCGATCTGCTGCTCGTTGTCGAAGGTGAGCACGACGGCGCGTTCGCCGCCGCTGTCGCACAGGTGCCAGCGCGCCAGCACCGCCGGGTCGGAGACCGTCAGACCCACGGTGTCCATGAAGCGGGCCGGATAGAGCCACTGCTTGACACGCCGGCGCAGGCGGGTGGCAGAGATCAGGTCCGTCGTCTCGATGCGCGCGTCAAAGCGGTCGCCGTTGAGGAAGGCACGTGTGACGCGCTGCCCGGCGCTCAGGTGCGAGGCGTTGGACATGCCGCTGATGAGGATGTGCTCGGGGAAGGTGTAGTGGTAGACTTCCGGGTGGGTACATAGCCCGGAGATCAGGTGCAGGTTCGCGTACTGGCCGAGGGCGTCGCCGCAGCCCTCGATGGCGATGATGAACTCGGGGTTGCTCTCGCGCGCGGCCTCAAGCGACGTGCGCAGCATCTCCACGTTGCCCATGCCCCACGCGCCGATGTCGTCATGGCCGTGCCCGAGGTTGTAGCATGGCTTCGCCGGCGTGGCTCCGGTCTGGTCGATGTAGACGCCGTCGGTGCCGAAGCGCTTCGCGTACATGTCTGCGATCCAGAAGCGCAGGTGCTCCTGGAAGCCGGTCGAGGCCGGGCACATGATGTACCAGCCCAGCGTGCTCGCGTAGTAGCCCTGTGCCGAGCCGTCGAGCCGGTAGAGGCGGTTGCGCTCGAACCACTCCAGCGGGTGGATCAGGTCCAGCGCCTCCTGGGGCAGCGCCGACCTGGGGGTCCGGCGCAGCGAATCATTGATGGGGGCATCGCGCGTCCACGTCTGGCAGTTCATGTAGCCTGTGACGCGCCCGCCCACCGCGTGCAGCGCCTCGATGCCCTCGCGGAAGCCCTCGGCGCCGCCCAGCGCGGGCGCGGGCCAGTAGAAGTTGCCGCAGCACTGGTCGATGCCATCGGCCATCTGCCCCCAGTATTGCAGGTAGTCGATGCCCTGCAGGCGTGCCTGCGCCGCCAGGTCGGGCATGTGCGCGAACGGAACACTCATGGCGCCCATCCAACCGTCCGACCAGCGCAGCCACTCGGGGTTGTCGGGGCGCTGCATCCACGACAGCGCCCACTCGCGGTAGCTGTCCGCGGCCCAGTGCCAGTCGCCCGGGTGGGGGCCGACGCGGTACTCGCGCCGCACCGTCCCGCCCGGCGCGACCAGCGTGTGCGTGCGCATGAACAGGTCGGCGCCCCGCCCGCCCGCGGCCGGCGAACAGCCCATTTCGGTGGTCGTGAGCCGGCGGTCGAGCATGTGCACCATCAGCCCCGACTGCGCGTCGCACAGCTCGATGAAGCTCATCGACGCCCCGCCGTGGTAGGTGTCCGACCACTCGCGGGCGGCGGTGGCCGGTCGGTCGATGATGCGGCCGCCGGTGTCGGGCAGCACGAAGCGGTCGTCGCGCCAGGCGCCGATGGCGGCGTTGCCCACCAAGGGGAAGTCGATGCGGATGACCTCCTGATCGCTGCTGTTGGTCAGCTCGAGGTCCCAGTCGGCCAGCGGCTCTACGGCCGCCAGGGCAACGCGCATGCGTATCTGCTTGTCCAGGGCCGAGAAGTCGAGCGTGAGCCGCCCCGGTCCCTCGACCAGGCCCTCGAATTCGACCTGCTCGGGCGGGATGATCGTTTGCTCGGTGGCCCCGGGCGCGCGCACCGACAGGCCGATGATGCGCTGCTGCAGATGCGGCGGCGTGACGGCCACGTCCAGCGGCAGGTTGTAGATGCCCGCCAGCGCGCCGGTCTGCCGCGCGACCGCGATGCGGTAGTCATCGGTCTCCAGCGCCACCTCCGCGTCGGGCGCGAGCGTGAAGCCCGCGGATGCGCCGGTCAGCCTCGGCGACGTCCCGACCTGTGCCGCGGCCAGCGTGAAGCGCACCAAGAGCGCATCGGTGCCATCACCGCGCACCGGCGCCTGCGCCAGCTCATCCACGGGCATCCAGGTCGCGCCGCCATCGAGTGACGCCTCGGCGGCGATCGTCCCGCCGGCCAGGTCGGCCTCGAACCCGACCGCCCGCCACGCTGCGACCGCCGAGGGGAGCACCGGTCGCGTGGTGACCGTGCCCGTGTCGGCGTCGGGGCCCGCCGGGACGCCGCTCAGCTTCGTGGGGTCGAAGTCGGGATCGGCGCTGAAGATGATGGCGTCGATCTTCGCGCCGCCCAGCCAGTCGATGGTCAGCAGGTTCTCGCCGGGCCCGAGCGTATACTCGCCCAGCGGCGTCCAGTACCACGTGCCGAAGATGCCCGCGGTGCTGTCGCGGATGAGCCGCTCGGCGCTCCCGTTCATCGACTCGTGATGGCCCCAGCTGCCCGCGAAGGGCAGCAGTGCGCGCGCCCAGCCCCGGTACCTGCCGCGCTCGGTGATGGGCACTGAGTAGACCGCTTGCGCCACCCGCGCGAGGCACTTGCCGCCCCCGCACTGCGGGTCTTCGAGCAGCTCGTGGCCCTCCTGCAGCGTCAGCTCGCGGGCGTCTTCGGCCTCGATGTAGAGTGTGGTTTCGCCCCAGAGCGACGACCACAGCCCCGCGCCATCGGGCGAGATGAAGCAGCCGTCGCCCTGTGCCATCGACAGCTCGACCGTGACCTGCTCCTGCGCGGCGGCCAGGGTCGCGGCCACCAGCGTGGCCGCGGTCAGCATTGCCCTCACGCCCGGCATGGCATGGCTCCCGGCACTGCGTCGGTCTGCGTTACCCTACCTTCGCTCCGCGGTCGCCCAACACCTTGCGCGGGCGAGCGGCAGGGATTGCTCGGCCGGGTGATGAACACTGCCCTGTGCGCCGACACTCCCAGCCGCCGCCGCATCCGGTCCGAGGAGGCCCGACGCCATGCGAAGCTTATCCGCCATCGCCCTCATCGCGCTGCTCGCGCTGGTCCCGCTGCAGGCCGTCGCCGCAGTCAGCGTCAGCCTCGAGCCCGCGAAGGTGACGCAGACCGCCAACGGTCCGCAGATCGAGCAGGTGGCCACGCTCGCCAACGCGATCGGCAGCTACGCGCTCTCCTACGACGCGGTGCACCTGGATGCTCGCAACGAGATCGAGTCCGGGCAGTGGGGCTGGCGGCAGGAGTATGTGCCGCTGGGCATGACTGAGCCTTCGCAGCCCAACTGGTACTACCAGGCGTTCTTCAACTGGTACTTCGACGATGAGAGCATCTACAACCGCCCCGCGACGCCATCCGTGGTGCGCCCCTCCGGCGAGGACGGGATGATCGAGTACACCTGGGAAACGCCCAACGCCTCGGTGTCCATCCGCTTCGCCATGACCGCCGGCAGCGACAAGCTGCTCATGCTCGGCTCCTACGAGCCGAAGACCGAGATCGAGCGCAGCTACCTGCGGCTGATCTGTTATCCTTCGTTCTTCCCCGAGCCGCGCGAGCGCGCGGTCACCACGGCGCAGGGCACCTGGCGCCCCGGCGATACCGTGCTCCTCGACCTCGAACGCGAGCGCTGGGTGCTCTACGAGGACACCAGCCCCGGGCGGCCCGGCCAGGGCTCGGCGGGCCTGGTACTGGGCGCCGAGGCCTTCAGCTCGGTCGAGGTCCCGGTGGGCGCCTACGGGATCGTGACCACGCTCGAACTCAAGCCCGAGACGCGCCGCTTCGCCATCGCCCTCTATGACTTCCCGAGCATGCCCGAGTACGAGGTAACCCGCGAGTATTTCCGGCGCCTGGGTGATGCCGAGGCCGACACGCTCGACGCCATCGCCGCCGCCGACTGGGACCGGCCGCTGCCGCCCATGCCCGTGGACGAGGCGCGTTCGGCCGAGATCATCGCGGCCGGCGAGGCGATGCTCGACCGTCCGGCAGAGCTGTGGCGCCCGGACCCCGAGCCCCTCGATTTCCCGTGGGCGGCCGACATCCCCGGCGACCCGCTGCGCACCGTCATCTTCTGCCGCCGCTGGGAGGCATGGGAGACGATGGAGCTGGCGCGGCGGCTGGAGATGGACGCCCATCACCTCTACTGGGATGATGAGGACGCCATCTCCTATCCGCGCGCCTGGCCCTACGCGGCCGCCACCGGCATCGGCGCCATCCCCTTCGGCGTGGCCATGCAACAGGCGAGCGTGCTCGCCGCCGATCCCGACAACGACCTGATCCTCATCGGCGGCCTGGAATCCCGTGGCGTGCCGGAGGTGGTGCGCGGCGAGGTGGTCCGCCAGGTGGCCGACGGAAAGGGCCTGCTACTCGTCGGGCCGCAGGGCTGGCAGGGCGACTGGCCGGAGGAGCTGTTCGCCGACGAGGCGCCCGACCTCGCCGAGGAGGTTCTCGCCGGCTTCGACCCGGAGAGCATCCCCGGCCTCGGCCCCGACCAGCCCGGCCGCGTCGCCGACACGCCGGTGCGCGCCTGGCGCTACGGCGCGGGCCGCGTGGTGCTGCTCAACGTCAACCTGTCGAACTTCAGCGCGCTCGCCCCGAAGACCGACATCGCGGAGGGCATCCTGGAGGGCATGGACCGCTGGCTGGGGCTGTGCGCGCGCGCGGCGCTGGTGGCCGCCGGCCGTGATCCCGCCTGCCTCATCGACCTGCGCGTGGACGAGATCGCCGGCGGGGCGCTGCCGGTGACCGTGGACGCCGCGCCCGAGGGCGCGCGCCTGCGTGTGCGCGTGCAGGACGACCTGGGCCGCGTCATCGACGCGCGCGAGCTGCCGCTGCCACTCGACGCGGGCGCGCTCGAGCTTCCGCCGCTGCCGCCCGGCCGCAGCCACGTCATCGACGCCACCGCCCTCGATGCCGACGGCGCCACGATCGGCATCGCCTCGGCCGCACTGCCCGCGAGCGGCGGGCCGGCCATCGCCACCGTAGCCATCGAGCCGTCGCGCCGCACGCACGAGTTCGCTCCGCCCTGGGTCGATCTGCCCGAGGGCGGCGAGCTGCGCTGCGCAGCGACCATCGACGCGCCTCGTCGGCTCGATGGCGCTCAGGTGCGCTGGCAGGTGCGCGATGTCTTCGACCGCGTGCTCGCCGAGGACACCACGACCGTGCCGCCGGCCGGCGGCGAGCTGTCGGTGACGCTGTCGGTCGCGCGTCCGGTGACCGTCTGCCACCTGCTCGAGGTGTCGCTGCAGCAGGGCGAGGCAGAGCTGGACTTCCAGCGGCTGCGCTTCACCATGACCGTGCCCTATCCCTACGAGGACTTCACCGCGCTGATGTGGACCACCACCGGCGGCTCCCCGGTGATCCGACGCACCGACCGCCTGTGCTACGAGTGGGGCGCGGACATGTGCGATCCGGCCAACACGCTGCGTGCCGACGACGCGCGCGCCGCCCGCGAACACGCCATCACCGCGTGGTCGGGCATGCGCCTGGTGCCCTACGTGACGCGCATCTTCAGCGAGCGCGCCACTGACGGCGTGCGCGAGCCGTCGCTGAGCGATCCCGAGTACCTCGAGAGCTGGCGCGAGTTCCTGACCATGAACGCTCGCCAGGGCGCTCCCTACCAGCCGGCGGCGTATACGCTGGGCGACGAGAACTACCTCTACCGCGGCGAGGATGAGATCGGCCATCACCCGGCCGCCATCGCGCAGTTCCAGGCGTGGCTGCAGGAGCGCTATGGCACCATCGCCGCGCTCAATGCCGCGTGGGACACCGAATATGCGGGGTTCGAGACCATCGAGCCGATGCGCCTCGAGGATGCCGTCGCCTGCGCCACCGAAGAGGACGCGCCGGCGAGCCTCGCCCCGTGGCTGGACGCCAGGGCCTTCCTGGACGCCTCCTTCGCCGACACGCACCGCGTCTTCGCCGACGCCATCCGCGCGCAGGACCCCGGCGCGAAGGTCGGCTGGGACGGGCTGCTCACCTGGGGCTGGAGGTCGGGCTACGACTTCGCCGACCTGACCGATGGGCTGGAGCTGAACCAGACCTACATCAGCCAGTGGCTGCAGGGCGAGATGGTGCGCGCCTTCAAGCAGCCGGGGGCGCTGACGGGCAAGTGGGGCAACCGGGTCGCCGACAACGAGGCAGGCTGGAACGCCTTCCCGTGGGCCTGCCTGTTCAAGGGCGACAACTCCGTGTGGTGGTGGACCTCGTGGGGATGCGACTATGTCCCGTTCAACCCCGACCTGTCGCAGAGCAAGTTCGGCGAGTGGTTCTTCCGCGCGGTCGCGGAGACCACCCACGGCCCCGGCCGCCTGCTGCTGCACGGCGAGCGCGTCAACTCGCCGGTCGCCGTGGTCCACGCGCAGCGCAACATGCACGCAGCGGTAGTCGCCCGGGAGATCACTCCCGAGGCGGCCTTCGCCGGCGACACCACCTTCCTCGCCGAGCACGAGGGCATCCTCAAGGGCCTGTGTGACCTCGGGCTGCAGCCGACCATCATCACCGGCGAACGGCTCGCAACCGGCATCAGCCCCGACGACTTCCGCGCGCTGGTGCTGCCGTTCGCGACCTGCATCTCCGACGAGCAGGTCGCGGCACTGCGCGCGTACGTCGAAGCCGGCGGGACGCTCGTGGTGGATGGACGCGCCGGCCTGCTCACCGGCGACGGCGCCTTCCGCGACGCCCGCGCGCTCGATGACCTGCTGGGCGTCACCGCGCCCGCGGGCCGCGAGGCCTTCGCGCAGTCGAGTCAGACCGGCCTGTTGGTTATCGAGCAGGAGATGGCCGGACCCGGCGCCGACCACACGCTGCCGCCGGGCGAGTTCGAGGTGCGCGTGCTCGACCCGAGCCTGCAGGTGACCACCGGCGCGGCCATGGCCGAGGTCGCGGGCATGCCCGTTCTGATCACCCACCAGGTGGGCGAGGGCCTCGCGGTCACGCTCAACATCGCCATGGAGGAGTACCGTCGCACGCGCGGCGAGGCCGGCCCGCATCTGCGCAGCGCCATCCTCGACGCCATCACGCGCAGCGCCGGCGTGGAGCCCTTCGCGCAGATCGAGCTGCGCACCGGCGGCCGACCGCTGGCCACCCACCAGGTGCTCTTTACCGACGGGCCGACGCGCTACCTGGGCATCCAGCAGGACATCCTGCTGCCGGGCCTGGCCGACCAACCCGCGCATATCACGCTGGCCGACCCGGCGATCGTCTACGACGTGCGCGCGGGCCGGCAGGTCGGCGAGGGCGCGGCGCGCGAGTGGGACATCACGCTCTCGCGCGGCGAGCCCCTGCTTTACGCGCTGCTGTCCTACGAGGTCACGGGCGTGGCCCTCGGCGGCCCGGACACGGCGACGCGCGGAGCCGCCCAGCCGGTGACCGTCGCCATCTCGGCGACGGCCGACGCGGGCTATCACGTGGCACGGCTGGACGTCTACGCGCCGGGCGCCGATGCGCCGCACCGCCAGTACTCGCAGAACATCGACTGCCCGGGTGGTCAGGGCGCGGCGGACATCCCGTTCGCGCTCAACGACCCCACGGGAACCTGGCGCCTGGTCGCCCGGGACGTCGCCTCAGGTATCACCGCCGAGAAGACGATCGAAGTCCGGTGATCCCGGCGCCCCATCGCCGACGAGAGGAGCCGACCTGATGGCCGACCAGCCCAACATCCTGCTCATCGTCTCCGACCAGCACGCGCCCGGCCTGATGGGGTGCGCGGGCGATCCGGTGGTGCGCACCCCGCACCTGGACGCGCTCGCGGAGCGCGGTGTGCGCTTTGAGAGCGCCTACTGCGGCGCGCCACTGTGCGTACCCTCGCGCATGACCATGCTCACCGGTCGCCACTGCTCGGACATCGGCGTGTGGACCAACTCATGCTACCTCGGCTCGGACGTCCCCACCTTCGCGCACTCGCTGGGCGCGGCGGGCTACGAGACCGTGCTGTGCGGGCGCATGCACTTCATCGGCCCCGACCAGCGCCACGGCTTCCACCGGCGGATCATCGGCGACGTCGCGGCCTACGGTCCGGGTGGCGGGCGCGGCGCTGGCCTGGGCGAGCGCATGGCGGGCGCCAGTGGACAGACCTACCCGGCGGTAGCCATCTCCGGCGCGGGCCGCACCGCCTACCAGGCCTACGATGAGGCTGTGGGCGCGGTCGCGCGCGATTTCCTGGCCACGCGCGGCGACGAGGGGCCGTTGCTGCTGGTCGCGGGCTTCGTGCTGCCGCACTGCCCGTTCGTCGCGCGCAGGGAGCTGTTCGATTACTACTACGAGCGCGTGCCCATGCCTGAGATCCCCGACGGCTACTTCGAGCGCATGCACCCGGCGATGCGCCACTGGCGCGAGGTGCGTGGGGTGACCGACCTCACCGAGGAGCAGATCCGCTCCGCGCGCGCGGCCTACTACGGCATGGTCGAGCACTTCGACGAGGTGGTCGGCGAGGTGCTGGCCGGGCTGGCCGAGTCGGGGCAGGCGGAGAACACAGTGGTCATCTACGTCTCCGACCACGGCGAGTCGGCCGGGCGCAACGGGCTGTGGTGGAAGAGCAGCTTCTACGACCACTCAGTGGGCGTGCCCATGATCATGGCCGGGCCGGACATCCCGACGGGGGAGACGCGCTCCGAGGTGGTGAGCCTGCTCGACCTCGCGCCCACGCTGGCCGACATCGGCGGCGGGCCGGAGCTGCCGCTGACCTCGGCGCAGAGTCTGCTGCCGCTGCTGCGGGGCGGGAGCTGCGCTCCGTGGCGCGACGAGGCGCTGTCGGAGCTGATCGGCTTCGGGGCGCAGTACGAGCACCCGGCGCGCATGATCCGCAGCGGGCCGTGGAAGCTCATCCACTACGACGAGCACGAGCCGATGCTCTTCAACCTTGACGAGGACCCGAACGAGTTCGAGGACCGGGCGGGCGATCCGCAGTGCCGCGACCTGCGGGCCCACCTGCACGACCGCGTGCTCTGGGGCTGGGACCCGGAGCGGGCGCTGCGGTCCATGCGGCGCAGCCGCGCGGGAGCCGAGGTCATCCGCGCCTGGACCCGTAACCAGGTGCTGACCGGCCCGTCGGAGGACTGCTGGGACGCGCCGGAGGGCTGCAATACGTGGCCGGAGTGAGCGAGGGCACAACGACAGTGGCCGAACGGCAGCCAACCGCGCCGTGGCGCGAGACTACAGGTTCTCGATCTCCATGCCCAGTTGCTGCGCGACGTCGAGCGGAATGCCCGCCTCGGCAAGTTCGGCCTGCGTGCAGGAGACCTTGCTGGAGCGCAGCACGTACGCCCAGCCCTCCTCAGTGCGCTGCAGCACGCCCGTCACGTAGCGCGCAGTGAAGCCGCACGCCTCGTCGAACTGCGGCTCGTGGGTCTTGGCCCAGTCACCCGCGAGTGCGCTCACGCGCAGCAGGTAGTCGATGCCGATGCGGTCGTCGGCGACGTCGTCGATGATCGCTCTGACCTCCGCCGGCGGCGCGCCGTGCACGATCACCAGGCCCTGCTTCCCCTCGAGCGTCAGCTCCACCACCGGGATGTGCCCGAGCTGCGCGCCGATCTCGCTGTCGGCGCCGTGATAGTGCACCTCCGCCCCGACGCTCTCGGCAACCGTGCGCAGCGGCACGATGGGCAGTTCGCTCGACCACATCGAGCGCGGGAGCTGCAGGTAGACCACCTGCCGGCCACGGCGGATGATGGCCCACTCGCCCCCGTCCTCGACCGACGCGCCCAGCCAGTCGGTCAGCGGCCACATAGGCGCGACCGCCGTCCCCGCGTGGTTGTAGCCGGGCACGTCGATCAGCAGCGAGTACGCCGGCGCGGAGGTATCGGCCACGAGCGGCGCAGCGCACAGAGCGAGCGCGGCCGCGATCAGCAGAGGATGGCAGATGCGCATGAGCGGCACCTCCCGTGCGGCTCAACCTGCAGCCCGCTCCCGGTGCCCGGTGACGGCAACCGGCAACGTTCGGGGCCGGCGCCGGTGTTCAGCCCGCAGGCTCGGCGTTCTCGGCGCGCAGGTTCGCCAGCCAGCGGCCTACGCGGCGGTTGTAGATGGCGTTGACCGTCCACACCAGCGGGGAGACGCGCCTGCCCACGCGGCGTATGATGCTCCGCCACGAGTAGCAGCGTTCGTAGATCCAGTGGAAGCCGGCTTCGAGACGTTCGACCGTCATGCCGACCGGCTTGAAGGTCACGTGGGAGCCATTGTAGTGGCTCCAGTCGCGGTCGATGATGCGCCCCGCGTCCTCCAGGTCGCGCATCAGAGGCGTGCCCGGCAACGGCGTCAGGATCGAGAACTGGCCGATGTCAATCTGGGCGCGCTCGGCGAATTCTGCGGTGCGCTCGAAGGTGCTCTCGTCGTCGCCGTCGAGGCCGAACATGAAGCTGCCCACGACCGCGATGCCCGCATCGTGCAGCCGCTTGACCAGCTCCTCGTACTTCTCGACCAGATTGAAGCCCTTGCCTACCTTGGCGAGCTGCGTCGGCGAGATGCTCTCGAAGCCCACGAACAACGCCTTGCACCCGGCCTTGGCGGCCTGAGTGATCAGCTCGGGTCTGTTGAGCATGGTGGTAGAGGCCTGGCTCCAGAACGACTTGCCCACCTCGGCCCAGCGCGCGAACAGCTCCCGGGCGTAGGCGGGATGGCCCATGATGTTATCGTCAACGAGCGTCACCGGCTCGCCCTCGAGCTGGCTGGCCTCGGCGATGACGTCGTCAACGGGGCGCGTACGCAGCGTCCTGCCGAAGAAGGTCGAGACCGTGCAGAACGAGCAGGCGAAGGGGCAGCCGCGGGTGGCCTGCATCACGTAACGCGCAACGTAGCGCGGAGCGTCGATCAGGTCACGGCGGGCGGGCGGGATGGACGAGGCCGGGGGAAAGCTCTCGTTTCGATAGATGCGTTGCATCTTCCCGGCAGCGAAATCCTCGAGCAGCCGGGGCCACTGTTCCTCAGCTTCACCAATGACCACTGCGTCCACATGCTCGAGGGCCTCTTCGGGCAGCGCGGAGGCGTGCATGCCGCCCATCACCACCGGAATGCCGCGCGCCCGGAAGGCGTCGGCAAGCTGGTAGGCACGCGGGGCGGCGGCGGTCATCGCGGTGATGCCCACCAGGTCGGGCTCGATGGTCAGATCAGTGGCCTCGACGCTCTCGTCGATGATCGTGACGTTGTGCTCCGGCGGCGTGAGCGCGGCGACGGTCATCAGTCCCAGCGGCGGGAACAGCGGCTGAGCGAGCTGTTCCTCCTCGTTGCGGTATCTGGCTCCCTCGGCGGCGATCAGGCATATGTCCATGGGCACATCCTCCACAGTTGGTCTCTTCCTGGCCCGCCATCGGGTGTGTGCCTGTCGTGCCAGTAACTGGTGCTCTTCGGATTCGTCTCCTGCCTACCAGTGTACCTCCCCATGCGAGATTGTCAAGGGAGAGTATTGGTGATCAATGACCCGCCGCGCGGGGCACGCGGGGTCCTCGCCCACCGCCGCCGCAGGCTGGAACCGCGCGCCCCGATGCCCGATGCTGGTGAGAGTCGTCGCACTCATCGTGAGGCGCGCATCGCGGCGTTGTTGGCGTGGTCCCACCCCGTCCGGCACGTCACCTGCGAGTAGGAATCGCGGCGATGCCGGGCGAAGATGCCCCCCTGACTCTGATCTCGCTGCCCCCCGCTCAGCTCCCGCAGCCACAAGCTGAGCAGTTGCCGGCGCTACCCCGGAGGCAGCCACCCGTTGTCACTGTATGCGTCGCGCAGGCCCTTCCACATCCCGGACGTGGTCCACAGATCGTCGGCGATCTCGCGCCAACGCTCCGCGCGCTCGCACACCTGCGGGTGCAGGCCGTTGAGGATGGTCTGACCCTCCTGCGTCGAACGGGCGCCGGTGGCCTCGACGGCCTCCTTGAGCACTTCGGGGTGATCGACGATCTGACACGGCGCCAGCGGGTTGTTCTGCTTCTGCTCCTGCCCCTGGCGGATTCGGGCGAAGAACTCGCTTCGTACCGCGTCGAGCAGCGGCGTCTCCGAGTCGGTCTCATGCATGTTCAGACTCGAGTACAGCATGAACACGCACGGGCAGATGTCGCCGCGGTGAGTGACGTGCAGGTAGCCGGCGGAGGTGCCGGCGGCGATGCAGCCGTGAGTGAGTGCGCCGGAGTTCCAGAAGTCCGCCACGAAGATCGGGCGCGTAGTAAGCCAGCGCCAGGTGGTCTCGCACATGCGCCTGCGCTGCTCCGGTGTGACCATCAGCGACAGGTCGGGGTCGCGGCCCACCGGCACGTACATGAAGTACCAGGCGTAGATGCAGCCCTGGTCGATGAGCATGTCGATGAATTCATCCGAGGCGACGATATCGGCGTTCCGGCTGGTGTAAGTGACGGAAGCGCCGAAGAGCGCGCGGTGCCTGCGCAGGGCCGCCATCGCGTCCATGACCTGGTCGAACACCCCGTCTCCGCGGCGCGCGTCGGTCTGCTCGCGGAAGCCCTCGACGCTGATGCCCGGGCTCACATTTCCGAGTTCGGCCATCTCGGCGGCCATCTCGTCGTCGATGAGCGTGCCGTTGGTGTACATGAGGAAGGTGGTGTCGTGGTACTGACTGCACAGGTCGCGCAACCCGCGGCCGTCGCCGGGGATGGAGCGCCAGAACATGGTGGGCTCGCCGCCGGAGATGACTACGAAGCGGCAGCCCCAATCACGCACCTCGTCCAGCAACCGCTCCATGTCGTGGTAGCTCAGGTAAGGCTCGCGGTCGCCGTAAGCGCCGGCGTAGCACCCGACGCAGCGCAGATTGCAGCGCGCCAGCGGCGAGATCACGATGAACCCCGGAAGACTCACCCCGTACTGCTGCTCCAGCTTCGTCCGCCGACGGTATCCTTCCCATGCGTGGTCCACGAACAGCCGCGCCACGCTGCGCACGCAGTTCTCGTTGCAGTTGTCGATGATCCGACGTACCAGTTGGATCGCGGGGTGGTCGTGATCAATCGCCCACTGCAGCCGGTCGAGCTGTCGGCGATGGCCTCGCGTGGGCGCGACGTACTTCCCCAGCCGTGCGATGTTGCGCAGATGAGAGACAAAGCGCTGCTCGTCGGCGGTGAGCCTGGCTACGCCATCAATGATTCTGCTCTTCAGATCGACCATGGTCCACTCCTCCGTCCGTTGCACCACATCAAGGCCGGGGAGCACCAACACACAGCCCACATACTATGTTCCTGCGTCCTCCGCACAGCGACGACGCGTACGCTCCGAGGAGCTGGCTCAGTCAGCCGCCTCTTCCATTTGCCCCCCAACCAGCAGACCAAGCAGACCGCGCATATGGTCAATCACACCGGGATTGACGCGATAGACCATCCAGCATTTCTCACGACGGGCCGAAACCAAGCCCGCTTCCCGCAGCCTTCTGAGGTGCGCGGACACCGTGGACTGCACCAGCGGAAGCCGTCGCACGATGTCGCCGCACACACACTCGCCTCTGCCCAGCAGGTAGCGCAGGATCTCCACTCGCGCCGGATGCCCCAGCGCCTTGGCCAGTCGGGCAAGGACGACGACAAAGTCCCCATGTTCCCCCGGGAACTCGCCGCTGCCGCCCTCGTCAGTTGGTCCGAGCGCCTTGATTATCTCCGACCTCTCAGGGTTCATCGCATATCGATGATACACGATAATGCTGTGGCTGTCAAGGCCTCAGCGGGGCCATGGCAGCACCGAAACCCGTGTGCCTGGGGCGGTGGATGAGACGGGATGTTGTGGTAGCATGCCGGCAGGAGGGCCGATCATCGCAGCAGGAGGATGCAGCCATGGCCAGGCGTAGGATCGCGATGGAGGTGGGGGGGATGACGGGTCGGACGTAGAGAGCTTTGACGAGGCGGAGGACACGGCTTTTGCGGTGGCGCAGGAGGCCTACGGCCAGGTGTTACGGCAGATGGTGGATGAGCGGGAGCAGGCGCTGTCGGCGCGGTGCAGCTAAGGCAGCAGCGTTGCAGGCGTAGTGAATGGGGGCGCACTTCCTTTCCCTCTGCCGCCGAGGTGGGGTCTGCCTGAGCGGAGCTTGCTGACGCATCGGGCGCTGGATGTGTGTTTGCGCTTGTGTGTGATCAGCTCGTATGGGGCGGTGTCGGCGGTCTGGAGCGCTTGTGGGGAAGCGCGCCGTGCGCGGAGACGCTGCGGCGGGCGGCGGTTGCCGAGGGCGCGCGGATGCGCTGTCGGCGCTGCGCATGTTGGCCCAGCGGGATGACTGGGAGCAGTACTGGCGTTCGGGCAACCACGCCGCCAGAGGCACACGAATTTGGATGCTGCCCCACGCCGGCGAAGGCCTTGCTCCCCGCTCAGGGATGTGATAAGATACTGGTCCAATCTGCGCGGAGAGGTGGCCGAGTGGCTGAAGGCAGTCGCCTGCTAAGCGATTAAGGGGGGTAAACCTCCTTCGCGGGTTCGAATCCCGCCCTCTCCGCCAGACGACTGAAACGAAGGAAACGAAGGCCACGGCGGCAACGAAAACGAAGAAGACGGCACGGTACTGTCGGTGCGCGGGGTCAGTACGCCGTTGCCGCCGTCATGGTCGTTGCCTTCGTTGCTGCATCAAGCGCCCGTAGCTCAGTGGATAGAGCACTGGCCTCCGGAGCCAGGGGTCTCGCGTTCGAATCGCGACGGGCGTACCATGGGTATCCGCAGCGCCGGCGTCGCCGGCGACTTGACATACCGTGCACATGCGGCCACACTGGAGATGGCCGCCAGTGAAATGCGCGCCGGTAGCTCAGGGGATAGAGCGCCGCCCTGCGGAGGCGGAGGTCCCGCGTTCAAATCGCGGCCGGCGTGCCAGAGTCTTCTCAACGGCTCCGCGTGCGTTTTCGCGGAGCCGTTCCAGCGATAACCGGCGACATGGGCGGCCCCCGCCCGCCCACGCGCCCCCGTAGCTCAGGTGGATAGAGCAGCAACCTCCTAAGTTGAAGGTCGCCCGTTCGACTCGGGCCGGGGGCGCCAGACAGCACGTCGCGGGCCCCCGCCCTCCGGCGGCCTGGCCCGATGACCTGCCGCCGCCTTCGCGGCGGCCGCCAGTCCGGGCGGTGAGGTGGCAGAGCGGTTGAATGCGCACGCCTCGAAAGCGTGTGGACCCTTGCGGGTCTCGTGGGTTCGAATCCCACCCTCACCGCCATGCGGCGGACAACGACAGCGAACGACAGATCACGACAGATAACAGCAGGGACGACCAGGCCGAAGGCCCACCATCAAAGCTCCTTGACATCGCGACGAGCGCGTATCGCGTCACAGGGCGACACTGCGTCGCCAACCCGTCCAATAGCGCCGACTGCGGAGAGGTGACCGAGTGGACGAAGGTGCTCGCCTGGAGAGCGGGTAGACCCGGAAGGGTCTCGTGGGTTCGAATCCCACCCTCTCCGCCATGGGACGGCAGCGAACGGCAGACAACGGCAGATAACGGCAGCAACGGCAGACGATGGCGCAGCACACAACTGCACAGACACCTCTCTCGCCCTGCCAGGGGGAGGCCGCAGTGCCGGCGTTCGAGAAGCTCACCGTCTGGCGCAAGGCGCACGAGTTGGCGCTCCGCACCTGCGCCCTGACCGAGGACTTCCCGCCATCCGAGCGCTTCGCCATGCGGGACCGGATCCGCCGCGCCGCAGTCGCGGCGCCCTCCAACATCGCCGAGGGGCATGGGCGCGCGAGCGACAGCGAGTTCGCTTACTTCCTGCGCGTGGCTCTCGGCTCGGTGTCGGAGTTGCAGGCACTGACGCTGCTGGCCAGAGACCTGGGCTACATCGATGCGATAGAGCTGCAGGCCTTCTGGGCGCAGTCGGCCGAGGTCTGCAGACTACTGCGGGCTCTCATCGATCGAGTGTCCGCCTGACGGTGGCCATGTTGAGCAAGTGGCATTCATGTGGCGATGGTCATCGTCGCCTGCCATTGTTGTTGGTAGTTGGCGTTCGTCGTTGCCGTTTGGGATTGTTGTACGTCGTTCGTGGTGATCGTTGGCGTTTGCCGTCTGTGATCTTGGTGGTCGTTTGCCGTTGGCGTTCGCGGTGGGTGTTGTTCGTCGGTGTCGGCGGTCGCCATCGGCCGTCGCGGTCGGCCGTTAGCTGCCGTTATCTGTCGCGCTCTGTTGTTATCTGTCGTTATCTGCCGTTTTTGTCCGGTTGTGCTAGGCGGGGTGCTGGCGGTACCCTGAACCCACAATCCGCCATAGTGGGGCTTAATCCCCGCCCGAGGTCTCGTCGCGTAGCGTCTGACCCTCGCAAGTGGTGATGAAGGCTGGGTCCTGCGCAAGGTGAAGCCCGCTGAACCCCGTCAGGCCCGGAAGGGAGCAGCGGTAGGCGGACGACCACTTGTGCCGCAGATCACCTGGCCGGAGCCGGCTACGGGGGTAACGGCTGGGCGGCGTTATCGACGGTCGGGTGCACAACCGGAATCTTCCTGACAGGCCGTCGCGCCGAGGCCGGGCACAGGCCCGTGCGGTCGGCGTTGCGGCCCGTGTCCAGCACCGATGCGGCGCACACCGCCGCCGCGTGCCTATGTACGTGCCGTGCCCGGCGGACGACGCCGCAGGTCCTCGGCAAGCGCCCGAACGGAAGGGCATCGATGGCGTACCAGACCTTCGCGCTCAAGTACAGGCCGCGCACCTTCGACGAGATCGTCGGACAGGATCACGTCGCCACCACGCTGCGCAACGCCGTCGCCGGCGGCCGCGTGGCGCACGGCTACCTGTTCGCCGGCCCGCGCGGCACCGGCAAGACCTCAACCGCGCGCGTGCTCGCCAAGGCCCTCGCCTGCGAGCGGGGCCCCACGCCTGACCCGTGTTGCGAGTGCGCCATGTGCCTCGCCATTGATGGCGGCCGCGCGCTCGACCTCATCGAGATCGACGCCGCCAGCAATCGCGGCATCGACGAGATACGCGAGCTGCGCCAGGGCGTCGCCTACGCCCCCACCAACGCGCGCATCAAGTTCTACATCCTCGACGAGGCGCACATGCTCACCGACGCGGCCAGCAACGCCTTCCTCAAGACCCTCGAGGAGCCGCCCGAGTT
>JALGVA010000130.1 GCA_029820295.1 Candidatus Zipacnadia bacterium | reverse complement strand
CACAAACCACCTCGATCACCACCCGATTCAGCACGCATCGAGGCATCTCTCCAGCCCGACCGGCACTTCAGCCCGCAATCGACCTCACACTGCCCTCGGAGACAGTTGACGAGATAGCCTATGAACAGTGCGGGCTATGGACCAAGGGGGAATCGGTCTGTCGCCTCCCCGGCCCCGTGCCCCTGGCCAGGGGCACGGGGCCACTTCGCTCTATCCAAGCAGCTGCCACAACTCCCCCCACTGCACCTCCATCAGATACCCGCTCCCATCATGCAAGGGGGTGAGCCGACGCAGTCGGACCGGGGGTGAGGAGGTCGTCAGGCGGCTCCCCGCTTCGGCTCTACCGGCTGAAGCGAGTCACAGCCAAGGTCACCGGGCAGGCCGACGTCCCTGCGCGGCGAAATCTCGTGTGAGGGTGAGGCCGACAATTCCGCCCCACCGGGAGCGATGCGACCATGCGAGCGACACTGGCGATGATGACCCTTGCAGCGATGCTGAGCGCGATTGGCTGTGCGGCCCAGGTGACGCGCGATCAGCTCGGCCGCGGCGTCAAGCTGATGATCGACGTGGACAAGGTGATGCAGCCCGAGGCGGGCTGGACCACCGAGGAGTGGATGGTGCGCGAGACCGCCGAGGCCGGCTTCAACGTGTTCTCGCCCCGACGGGGGTACGACGACCTGAACGCCGTGCGCCAGGTCACGCAGTGGTGCGAGAAGTACGGCATCTACCACCTCGTGTGGATGCGTGGGACGCTGGGCGTGCCCGAGGGCGCGAACGCCGAAGGCCGGATGCTGGTGTGGCGCAACGGCGCCGAGCAGCCGCTGTGGAGCCCCAACGCCGACGAGTTCTGGGACTGGACCGCACACTACATCACCCAGTACGCCCTCATCAGCGCCGAGAACCAGCACCTCATCGGCGTCTTCCTCGACTACGAGAACTACGCCGAAGGCCCGCGCATGTCCGGTACGGTCTATGACCTGTCCTACGACCAGATGAGCCTGGACATGTTCGCCGAGGCCGAGGGAGTCGAGATCCCCGAACTCGCGCCTGCGGAGCGCTACCAGTGGCTGGTGGACAACGACCTGCACGATGCCTTCGAGGCGTGGCAGATCAACCACTGGCGCGAGCGCGCGCGCGGGCTGCGCACCGCCATCGACGCCATCGACCCGAACTTCCAGTTCTGCATGTACCCCGCGCCGGGCAGCCGCTTCATGCTCGAGGGGGTGTTCCCCGAGTGGACCACCGAGCAGGCGCCGCTGATCTTCGCCGACGCGGTCACCTACGGCCGCGTCACCAGCTTCCTGCCCGAGCAGAGCGCACTGGCCGAGGGACGGCGACTGCTCGAGCAGCGCAGGGCCTCGGTCGCCGAGATGGGCCTGCCCTTCATCTACACCGGGGGCATCGACCCGGTGGTCAAGGGCGCCGACCCGGAGTACTGCGGCAAGAACGCGATCATGATCAGCGAGGTCACCGACGGCTACTGGATATTCTACGAAGGCCCGGAGTACGCCACCACCCACCAGGACTACTTCAAGTGGTTCGCGTGGGCCAACGAGGCCATCGCAGAGGGCAACTTCGAGCTGCAGCACACCCCGCGCGAGACGCCCGATCCCTCCGCGTTCGCGGCCATCGGCAGCGGCGAGGCGGGCGTGGTCGGGCCGCCGGTCACCGGCGAGACGGTCGAGTTCCCGCCGGTGAACCTGCGCCGGCGCAACCTCCTGCTGGTCAACGCCGAGGCCGGTCGGCCCATCGAGATCGGCGTACGCTCAAACCGGGTCGGCGCCAGCGAGACGGAGGTGACCTGGGAGGTCCACGACCTGACCTGGGCGGAGCTGGGGACCGGCACGGTGCCTTTCGGCGAGCCCGGCACCATCAGCTTCACCCCGGACGAGGACGGCGTCTACGCGTTCGTGGTCTCGGCCGGCTCATGCTCCTACACGCTGCTGAGCGCCAATGTGCCGGTGGGTATCCTGGCGGCACAGGCGGGCATCATGGGTGGGCCGGCGCGCTTCTACTTCAGTGTGCCCGTGGGCATGGCCAGCTTCACGGTCAATGCGCGCAGCTTCGGCGCGGAGACCGTGCGGCTCAACGTCTACGACCCCGACGGCGAGCCGGTCGCGACCGGCCAGACCACGCCAACCGAAGAGCGCGTGACGCTCGAGGTCGAGCCCGGCGAGGGTGCCGGCGGGACGTGGTCGGTAGAGATCGCGCGCGCCGACGAGGGCGTTCTCGAGGACGTGAACCTGTCCCTCGGCGCAGGCCTGCCGCCGACGTTCTCGCTGGTGCCCGAGCACGTCTTCGTGACGCAACAGCCGCCCGCGTCGCTCCCGTGAATCGACAGGGGCGCCCGACCCTCCGGGCGCCCCTGGTCACATCCGCCAACGGCGCGGCTCACATCTGGTTCGCGTAGATGCGGTCGGCCAGCTCCATGGTCTTGGTGGCATCGGCGAAGCAGGTCTCCGGCTCCACGTTGTCCTTGATGCAGTCCACGAAGTGCCGGTTCTCGCCGAAGAAGCCGTAGGTGTGATGGCGCTCGTCGGTGCCGGCCGCCTGCTCGGTGCCGATCTTCTCGGCCTCGATCTGCCCGTCCACGTTGATGACCGCGCCCCTGCCCGGGTCGGGGTCGCAGAACGCCGAGATGCCCTTGCCGTGCATCTCGAAGCTGTGCACGCGCCCGCCCACCATCCAATTGGTGAGCAGCACGCCGGTGCAGCCCGAGGTGTGGCGGGTCAGCGCGATCCAGCTCGTCTCGAACTCACGCCCGTTGAACTTGATGTCGCTGACCACCTCGACGACATCGCCGCCCATCCAGCGCAGCGTGTCCACCGCGTGCACGGCGTCGCAGTAAAGCACATCGATGGCGCCGTTGTAGTAGGGGCCGCCGGCGTGCCACTTGTAGAAGGTGCTCACGCACTGGATCATGTTGCCGCGCGCCAGCACCCTGTCGCGGCACTGCGTGAGCAGTGGAATCCAGCGACGGTTGAAGCCGGTCATGGTCAGACAGTTGTGCTTGTCGGCGAGCTGCGCGAACGAGCGCACCTGGTAGCTGGTGACCGCCGGCGGCTTCTCGATGAAGACGTTGAGCCCCTGGCTGAGGCAGTGCACCACGATGTCGAACAGGTGGTGCGGGGGCATGAGCACCCAGACGGCGTCGGGAGCCAGGTCCTCCAGCATCTTCTTGTAGTCAGTGCCGCGGTACTCGATCTCGAACCTGTCGGCGGTGGCGTTGAGCTTGTCCTCGACGACGTCGCACAGGCCGACCATCTCGACGTCGTCCATCTCGGCCAGCGACGGGTAGTGCACGCTGTTGGCCATGCCGCCGGCGCCGATCAGGGCGCACCGGACCTTGTCCATATGTCTCCACTCCTCGTCGATCTATCACACGTTCAGGGCGGGCGCCCTCGATGTGTCCGGCGCACCTTCGCCGCGCAGTGGCAATCCCCTCCCGTTGGTCAGACTCCGCGTGACTGCGGGGTGACGCCGGTCAGCGCGCCGCGCGGTACACCCGGTCCGCCAGCTCCATGGTCTTCACGGCATCCGTCAGGCTGCTCGACGGGTCGGTCCGGCTGAGCAGGCAGTTGATGAAGTAGCGGTTCTCCTCGCGGAAGCCGTAGTACGCCAGCGGGTCGTCCGGCGGTGGCGGGCCGAACTGCGCCAGCGCCTCGTTGTCGCGCTCGCCCTCGATCAGCACCAGGTGCCGGCCGGTCAGGTCCGCGAACACCGAGATGGCCTCGCCATGCAGCTCGAAGGAGTAGGGCCGCCCGCCGCCGACCGCCCAGTTCATCATCGAGACGCCGGTGCAACCGCCCTCGTGGCGGGTGAGCGCGAACCAGCCGGTGGCGAACGCGCGATCGGCGCGCACCTGCGACGCGATCTCGGTCACCTCGCCCGCCAGCCAGCGCAGCGTGTCGAGGTAGTGGGTTCCGTGGCAGTGCAGGATGTCGAGCGCGCCCTCGTAGTAGGCCGGGCGGTCGCCGTGGGGGATGTAGCCGCACGAGACGCACTGGATGAGCGGCCCGCGCGCCGCCACCAGCTCCCGGCAGGTCTTGAGCAGCGGGCTGTGCCGGCGGTTGTAGCCGACCATGGTCAGGCAGCCGCGGCGCTCGGCGATGCGCGCCAGCGAGCGCGTCTGGTAGGTACACACGCCCGGCGGCTTTTCGAGGAATGTGTCGAGGCCCTGCTCGAGGCACCACGCGGCCACGTCGAACAGGTGGTGCGGGCGCAGGATCACGTAGACTGCGTCGGGCGCCTCGGCCTCGATCATCGCGCGGTAGTCGGTGTATCGCCCGGCGATCTCCCAGCGGTCGGCGGTGGCCGCGACGCGCTCGGCGTCGAGGTCGCAAGCTCCGACGATCTCCACCTCCGGGAAGCTCGCCAGCGCCCGGTAGTGCTCGCGGTTGGCGATCCCCCCGCAGCCGATCACGGCGATGCGCAGAGCCACGGTCAGTATCCCAGGCCGGTGGGCGAGAGGCTGCCGGTGCGGATGCGGCCGCCGCGCACGGTGAACAGGTCGGGGTGCTTGGCGCGCAGCTCCGGGGAGGCGTTCGGGAGGTACTGGCGCGAGTTGTACTCGACGCCCATGAGCGTGTCGATGCGCGCCGCCAGCCCCGCCGAGTGGATCAGCGACAGCCCCGGGTTGGTCAGGTCCTGCACCGTCACCACCAGGTCGTGTTCGCGCGCGTAGGCCACATACAGCAGCGCCGACGAGTGGCCCTTGCAGGTCTTCAGGCCCACGCCCGACCAGCCCAGCTCCTCGGCCAGCCGCAGCATCTCGATGTCGGTCACGCCCTCGTCCACCACCACCGGCTTGTGGCGCGCCACCTCGCGCATGTCGAAGCGGTGCACGCTCAGGTCGCGCTCGGTGGGCTGCTCGAAGTAGAGCAGCGCCTCGTAGGCCATGGGAGAGGCCTCGCGCAGCTTCTCGGCGTACTCCACCACGGTCTCGGGCGAGTCGTTCATCTCGTTCGAGTCGGTCGAGAGGTAGAAGTGGTCGCTGCCGATGAGCGCGCGGTTCTCGGCGATCACTTCGGCGACCTCGACCGTGCGCGCCACGTCCCAGTCGATGTCCTTGCCGGTCAGCTTGACCTTGTAGCAGAACAGCCCGTCGCGCTCGATCCAGTCCTCCAGCGCGACCGGGAACCCGTCCCGCGGGTCCTCGTCGGTGACTTCGTCGCGGCGCAGCTTGTCGAGCCCGCCCACCAGGTGGAAGACGGGCAGCTCGGGCTTGTACGCGTCGTGGATGTAGTCGGCCACGTACTTGCCCGCGAACTGCGGTCCGAGGTAGCGGCTCAGGTCGTGGTCGATGAACTCCGGCCCGTAGCCATCGTACGTGCAGATGCCGTTCACGTTGCCGAAGGCATCGTGCAGCGCCGCGTCCGCCGGTGAGGCGCAGACCAGCGCGCCCAGCACCGGCATTGGCGTGGCGACCTGCAGTTCCTCACCGACTTCCTCCGCGAGGCGCTTGAGTTCGGGCTTGACCTCCATGTACAGGTCGATCGGGTGGCCGAAGCGCGCATTCTCCATGAGCAGTTCGCAGAAGCGCGCAGCGACGCGGCGCATGGCCTCGTCGCGGTCCTCGTGCGACATCTCCGCGGACGGGTAGCCCCAGATGTCGGAGAGCAGGATGTTGCCGAGGCCCTCGGCGGTCTCGCCGCGGCGGTTCTCGACGGTGGCGCGCACGGTCAGCGAGGTGATGGCGCGGATCACGCCGGTGCCGAACTTGAGCGGCACGCGGAACTCCTCGTCGGTGAAGATCGGCTCGATGTCAACCAGCCTGATATCGCTATCCAAGGGTCGGTCATCCTCTCGGGCAGTTTCGGTCGGCATCGCGCGTCGCCCCGCAGTGGGGCCAGGATACATTTCGCGCCGCGCGGGGAGGGTCCTTCAGAGGTTGAGGGTCGCGCGCACCGACAGCAGCCATCCCAGGTCCAGCCGCGCACCGGGGCCACCGGGCTCGGGCTCAGGCGGCGGGCGGGGCGTGGGTGGCTGATCGGGTGGGGGGGAGGGCGGCTGGGGTTCGGTCAGGTCCTCGAAGGCCCCGGAGAAGTCGCCCGCCAGCAGCGCCAGCGTGCCGTCGAGCCGCCAGCCGGCGACCTCGCGGCCGCCGCCAAGGATCACCGCCGCCAGCCACGCGCCGCCATCGGTCAGGCGCTGCTCCCAGCGCGCATCCGGCGCCTGCAGCGGCCCCGGCACGCCGACGTAGCGGCCGTTGAAGTCGAGGTCGCAGAGCATCCCGGTCAGCCCCCAGCGGTAGTGCCACGGGCCGGCGGAGTGCTCTTCGGTCCAGCGCAGCGCCCATGTCTGCACGCGCGCATCGGCGGCCAGCGCGTCCTGGCCGGTCAGCCCGCCACCCAGCGCGCCGCGGTTGAGGTAGCCGGACAGGTCCGCGGAGTCGTCGTGGCGGCTCAGCTCGAGGTGGCTGCCCCCGCCCGGCCAGGTGCGCCTGCGCCCGATGCCGATCGCGGTCGAGTCCGCGCTGAGGCCCATGCGCCCGCGCACCGCCGTCCCGGCGAACAGCGCGCCCGGGGCCGGGTCGGCGCTCACGTCCGCGACGTAGGCGAACCAGCGCTCGGGGCCGCGCTCCGCGGTCAGCCACGCGTCGAGATGGCGCTCGGCGCCGCAGAAGACGCCGGCGTACGAGCGGTCGTCGATCTCCACCGGCAGGCGAGCGTCGGCATCGCGCTGAGCGTAACGCATACCCGCCCGCCAGCCGCCCGCCTCATACTGCACGCCGATGGTGTGCGCGTGACCGTCGAGGGAGAGCGCGATGCCCTCGGCGCCCTCGGCGACGCCCTGCAGGTCGGCGATGGTGCTGCCGGACGCGCGCGCCCGCAGCTCGCGGTCGCAGGCCGCCACGCCCACGGTCCACGGGTCGTGCGACCACGCCACGCCGAGGCACAGGTCGCGGGTGCCGATCTCTGCGCGCGTGGTGGCGCTCCGCAGGCGATGCGACACGCGCAGCGTGTCGTCGCTGATCGACCAGCCCGCGTACCAGTGGTCGGCGACGGGCAGCGCCATGCGCATGATGCGCGTCTCACCGGAGATTTCACCGAACTCGCGGCGGCCGCGGCGCAATGTCAGCGGCTCGCGCACGCTCACCTCGACCTCGAGGCTGTCGTTGCGCGCATCGGCGAGGCCGGTCGGGAAGTCCGGCCGGGCCTCGCCGAGCACCGCCGGCGGGGCGTAGGAGCCTCCGGCGGCCAGCGCAGCGGCGTCGGTCCGCCACAGCAGGTCGGTCGGGGCCGTGAGTGCGGTCCCGCTCAGCGTCACGACGCATGCGACCGTCAGCGCATGCATCGCGGTCAGCGCCGGTCCACGAGCACCACGGTCAGCTCCCCGTGCGTGATCTCGATGTAGCGGGGGCCGGCCGCGAGAATGCTTATCACCGGCTGCGGCTGAGGGAACACCCCGCCCAGCGTGGGGTCCGGGAAGTCGTCGATGGTGCGCGGCAGCGCCTGCCACGCGGGGTTGTCCACCGGTCGCAGCCACGGCAGCAGCTCCTTGGCGTCATCGACCGGCCGGTCCCACGCGCGCGCCAGGTTCATGGGCACGGTGCGCGTACGCGCGGGTCCGGTGTTGCCGTAGCCGATGGTGACATCGACGGTGCCGGCCATGACCGCGCGAGCGTCGCGCAGCATCTGGATGCTGCCGCCGCCCGCGGCCCAGCGCTGGAGGAACGAGTCGGGGCGGCGCTCGCCCAGGGCCGCGATCACCTCATCGAGGCCGGACCGGATGGCGTTGCCGCCCGCGCGCATGGTGGCCGACTGATGCCGCCACAGGAACGGGTCGGGCGGGCAGTACTCGTCCACGGTCAGCACGCCGTTGCCGTCGGCATCGCGCGCGGGCAGGTCCTGCGTCCAGTCCCACTCGCCCGGGTTGAGCTGCCAGGCGCAGGCGGTCAGCAGCCCGCCCTTGAGCACGCGCATCATGCCGATCAGCGCGCGCACTTCGGCGCGGTAGGCCGCCACCGGCCGCCGTCCGCCGATCTGCACCAGCGGCACGTTCGACCCGCCGGCGTGGTCGGCGACGGCTTCGAGGCGCGCGATCGCCTCGTTGATGACCGGCAGCCACAGGCTGCGGATGGCGATCTGCAGATCGGCGCTCGAGAAGTCCGGCGCGGTCGGGTCGAGCCACTGCGCCGGGCGCATCTCCCGGTCCCTGCTGAGCGGCGCGAGCAGCGGCCGGAAGGGCGCCGAGATAGCCTGCTCGACGTGGCTCTCACCCGCGGCCGCGGGCGCGAGGTCGGTGATCGGCCGGAATATCTCCAGCAGGTCGCCCGGCGCGTAGCCCGCCGCGATACCGGCGTTGTACGCTCCCGCGAAGACCATCACCACGGCAAGTCCGGCCTGCGCGGCCGCATCGTCGGGCTGCTGGGTCACCCAGCCGGTGAAGTCGGCCAGCAACGCGGCCAGCTCGGCCTGGGTCGATGGCGGGTCGGTGGCGAGGGCTTCGAGACGGCTGAGCGCGGCCACGCGCACCGCGTCGGCGCTCGGGGCGCCGGCCGGCGCGGCATTGCGCGCGGCGAGGGTGCTCACGCCCGGCTCGGGCGCGACGGCATCGGCCATCGGCCCGGGGCCATCGCCGATCTCGATGGGTGGCGGAGGTGGGGGAGGGGGCTGCGGTGGAGGTGGCGGCACCACGCCGCCCCCACCTCCGCCGCAGCCGATGACAGGGCACAGAGCGCAGGTGAGGACGATCGCGACCTGCAGACGCGCGTACACGCTTCGCATGACGGGCATGCCTCCGATGCTGCCTGACGCTGCCATCGATGACGGTGGCAGGGCACGGCTGCGGGGACTGCCGCAAGATTCGTGCCGGGTCGGCGGGCGCTCGCTCAGGGGGCTGGGTGCGTGTCTTCAGGCTTGGTCGGGCCGGCCGGCGAGCATGCGGCGCACCCACGCGGGCACCGCCCCGCCGCAGCGACGGCGGTAGCCCATCACCAGGAAGAGGGCGATCAGAGCCACAGGCACGGCGATCTGCAGCAGGGCGACCAGCCGCGCCACCTGGTCGAGCCACGTCACCTGCGAGCCGGTCAGCATCCAGGCCAGCTTGATCGCCGGACCGAGGATCGCCGCGGACACCGATGCCGCCAGCACGGAGCGTACCGCGATGCCCTTGACCCACGAGGTGCCCAGCGCCCCGAGCTGCGTGCCGATCGCGGTACCCAGCAGCATGACCAGCGCAACCGGGAGGTGGACAACGCCGAGCATGGCATTGCGGAAGCAGCCGAAGGTCACGCCCGTGAAGGCCGCGATGAGGTTGGTGCCCACCGCCATGAGTGAGGGCTGGCCCACCAGGTAGATCAGCGCGGGGTTGGACATGAAGCCCCCGCCCACCCCGAGGAAACCGGAGAGCAGGCCGATGACCACCCCGAGCCCCAGCACGATCCACGCGGAGATGCGCAGCTTCGACTTGGTGAAGCGGATGTGCGGGAAGATGCACAGGCCCTGGAGGAACTCGCAGGCGGCGGTGTGGATCTCGCCCTCGTCCGCAGCGCTGTCGGCCTCGCCCAGCTCCGCGAGCCGTCTGCGCGAGCGTCGCACCTCCACGGCCATCGACACCGCAATCACGCCAAGCATGATCATCATCATGGAGAGCACGGCGATGTCGGCGTGAGACGGACTGATGGCGCGCGCATGATGCAGGGCGCGCAGGCCGATCTCCGCGCCGAACAGTGCGCCCGTGGCCATGATGATGCCCATCTTGAGGTCAACGTGGCCGAGCCGGCGATGGCGCAGGATGCCGATCAGGTTGTTGCCGGCCTGCAGAGCCTGGGCGGTGCCGACCGCGTGGGGAGCCGGGAAGCCGAGGATCATCAGGATAGGGGTCAGCAGGTAGCCCCCGCTCACCCCCGCGAAGCCGGCGATCAGGCCGACCCCCAGCCCGACTCCGGCGAGTAGATAGAGGTTTACGACGACTCCGGCTGCGACCTCGACCACGATCCAGACACCTGTTTCACGGCCGGCCATCGTGGGCCGGGACAGCGCATCCTCGTTCAAGGGCCCGCCATTCGGGCCCGTCTTCTCAAGTTCGCGCACGACTGCGGGTCGCACGTCAGCGCTCGTCGGAGGCCGCGCACAGCGCGGTCAGAGGGATCCGGCGAGGTCCATCCTGTGAGCATGCTCCGCGTGAGGCCGCGGAGCGGCGCGTCAGCCGGTCGCCGCGCGTGGCCGACCGGCCATCAGCGGCCTGATCCAGGCCGGCACGGTCCCGCCGCGGTAGTGCCGGAAGGCCATCGCCAGCACCGCTACCACCACCGCCACCGGCACGAAGATCTGCGCCACCGCCACCGCGCGCGCGGTCGCGTCCAGCCAGTCGAGGCGCGAGCCGGTGACGAACCACGCGACCTTGAGCGCCGGCGCCAGCACCGCCGCCGCCACCGACGTCGCCAGCACCCAGCGCACCGCGAGGCCCTTGAGCCAGGACGTGCCCGAGGCCCCGATCTGCGTGCCGATGGCGGTGCCCAGCAGCATGACCAGCGCCACCCCCAGATGCACATGGCCCAGCATCGCGTGGCGGAAGCAACTGAAGCCAACGCCCATGAAGGCCCCGACCAGGTTCGTGCCCACCGCCATCAGGGAGGGCTGCCCGACGAGGTAGATCAGCGCCGGGCCGCGCATGAAGCAGCCGCCCACGCCCAGGAAGCCCGACAGCACGCCGATGGCCGTCCCCAGCAGCAGCACGATCCAGCCGGAGATGCGCAGCTTTGACTTGGTGAACCGGATGTGGGGGAGAATGCACAGGCCCTGCAGGAACCGGCAGGCCGCGGTCTGCACCTCCAGGTCGTCGGCCGCCGCCTCGCCCTCCGTGTCCATCCCCGTCAGCCGCTCGCTCGACGACCACACCTCGCGCACCATCGAGACCGCCACCACGCTCAGCGTCAGCATCATCGCGCTCAGCACGCCCACGTCGGCGAAGGTCTCGCTCACGCCCCGGAAGCGCTCGAGCAGCCGCACACCCACCTCGGCCCCGGCCATGGTGCCGGCGGCCATGATAGTGCCCATCTTCAGGTCCAGGTGGCCCAGCTCGCGATGGCGCAGCACCGCGACGAGGGTGTTGGCGGTCATCAGCGCCAGCGCCGTGCCGACCGCGATCTCCGCCGGGAAGCCCAGCACGATCAGGATGGGGGTGAGCAGGTAGCCGCCGCTGACACCCGCGAAGCCGGCGATCAGCCCCACGCCTGTGCCCAGGGCGGCGAGCAGATAGAGGTTGACTGCGATTTCTGGTGCGATCTCGACCACGGCTCACTCATCTGCTTCCGCTTGGGTGTCAGCCGCAGCGCGCCGCCCGCGTACGGCGTCCTCAGCCCGGCCGAAGGCGAAGGCCAGCAGGCCGCCCGCTGAGAGCACGATGGCCACGGTGATGAGGCCCGTCCATGTCGCCCCCGCCTCGGCCATCTGCTTGTCCAACTGCTCGGTGCGCGCCAGCGCGTACCAAGTCATCACGCACACGAGCACCGCCGCCACGACCGCCTCCACGGTCGAGACGACCCAGTTGCGCTTGCGGGGACGCTGCTTGACGCGGCTGATCGTTGGGAGGCGCATGGAACACTCCGATAAGAGTGCACAATGCCAACATATGCGCAGGCCCGCCGCTGGGGGCGGCGGGCCGCTGTCTGCGCTCTCTGTCGGCATTATACCGCCGCCCGCCGGGGCCTGTCAAACCACCATCAAGAACCGCACGGGGTGCGCGCGCCGGGACGCTGGAGGCGCCGGCCTCACGGCAGGTACCGCTTCGGGAAGCGCGCCACCACCGAGTAGTTCGGGTCAACCACGTTGCCAATGCGTGTCGTCCCCACCTGCGAGAGCACCTGATAGGCCTCGAAGCGGTCGAACCCGTAGTCGTCCACCAGCCAGGTCAGCAGCTCCACGTGGGCCGCCGCGTGGGCCGCGCGCAGCGGCCGCACGCTCCCGATGGCCATGATGTGCTCGGCGTCCTCGGCTCGCGGCCAGCGCAGCGCCCAGCCCTTGCGCACGTTCAGCCGCAGCCGCGCCCGGCAGCTCACCTCCAGCGCCACCCCGCACAGCTCGCCATCGCCCTGGGCCGCGTGGCAGTCGCCCAGGCTCAGCAGCGCCCCCGGTTCGTAGACCGGCAGATAGACCGTCGTGCCCGGTGCCACCTGCGGGCAGTCCATGTTGCCGCCATACCGCCCCGGCGTCATGGTCATGCGTGTCTCGCCGCGCTCGGGCGCGACCCCCAGGCACCCGAGGAACGGGTGCAGCGGGATCTCGACCGAGGGTAGCCGGCTGCGCTCCAGCGCCAGTCGCCCGGTCATGCGCCCGAGGTCCAGCTCCCAGCGGAACTCGCAGCGCTCCTCGGGTGCCCACTGCGGCGGGCCGAAGTTGGTCGGGCCGAAGATGTCCTCGGTGCTGAAGAAGCCGAAGTCGGCGGGCGTGCGCGACCACGCCCAGGACCGCGTGGGTGTAATCTCCAGGATCTCGACCACCAGCGCGTCGCCGGGCTCAACGCCCTCGATGTGGATCGGCCCGGTCACCGGGTTCGAGACCTGCCGCCGGGCGCCCGCCGGCCCGCCGAGTCGCGCGAGGCCGATCTCCGCGCCATCGGCGTCCAGCCCGTGTGCATCGGCACACCACGCAATTACCTCATCGCCCGGCTGGACCGTCAGTGCCGGCTCATGCGGGCCGAAGGTGGTGTGATAGCGCTCAGGCCGCAACTCATGCACTCGCGTCCCGGACATCGTAGTGCCTCCTGTCGCGCGCCGCTCGGTGGGTCCCAGTGCCGGTTCGCCACCGTGCGCCTCTCTGCCTGCCCGCCGGATCGGCCGGGCCGCGTGGAGGCCGCCGCCGCGCGCGCGGGGAATCGTCAGTCTGCAGGCCGGTCACGATGGTGCCAGCGGAGGGATGGCGGAGTGCCCACGCTTGCCTCGGCGCCGGCCGTTGCCGTCGGCCGTTCGCCATTGCCGCTTCCTTTCGCGGCACGGGTGCGTCGCCCGTGCGTCCTTCGGACCGTCGCTTCGCCAACGACAACGGCCGGGCGGCGTGGGAACGCCGCCCCTCCGCACGACTGCGAGGAGGTCCCGTCATGCGCATGCGTGCCATCGCCATCATCGCCGCCCTGACCCTCGTCCCCGAGGCGTTCGCCATCGCCC
>JALGVA010000289.1 GCA_029820295.1 Candidatus Zipacnadia bacterium | reverse complement strand
CGGCACGAGACCTTCACGCTGCCACTCGGCACCTCGGTGGCGTCCCAGACCATCGTCATCTTCCCGTCAGCTACGTCTACCTGCCCGCTCAGATCGCGCGAGACGGGATCGACCTTAAGCTCGTTGCCCTCGGAATCGACCATCACCAGCTCCCAGGTGGTCTCGACCGTCTCCGGGTCGAGAAAGAGCGCGGGGCCATCCGGGGACGCCTTCACGGCGATGATGCCCAGGGGCGCGGCGTCACTGACCTCGAGGGTCAGCCCGGGGGCCTCATAGACGGCCCCAGCGGCGGGAAGCGCCAGCGCGAGGCAGAGTGCGAGTGAAGCGGCAAGGACGATGCGGGCCATAGCTGCACCTCTGTGCGGGACGCTGCAAAGTGTGCCGAGCCGCTGCATTATACACGGAGTGGGGGAGAGGGCCAAAGGGCGGCCAACGGCGGGTGTCAACGCAGAATGTAGGTGGCGGGCGTGGACGCCCGCCGGAGACGCAACCGGCCCCGACCAGTGGCCGGGGCCGGTTGCACGTTCAGGCTCTGCGCGCTCCACTACAGGACCAGATCGCGCCACTGAATGTTAGCCGCGGCCGGGTCGAGCAGCGCCTGGTAGCCGACCCACTTGGCGTGTCCGTCGAAGTAGGCGCAGTTGACGCCGCCGTTGTGGATGCCCGTGCTGCCGAGCATGGCCAGTCCCGTGGGATAACCCAGATCGCTGCGCCAGCGCACGTAGTGTGCGCCGCTGCTATCAACCGCAAAGATAACCTCTGCGGGCCGCTTCATCGTGGCGATCTTGCGCGTGCAGTAGAGATACGTGTAGCCGGTGGTGCCCGCACTGTCGGTGTAGGAGATGTTGACACCATAGGAGCCCAGATGCCCCACGCCGCCGGAGCGCCAGCCCACGGCGTTGCTGGGACACTCGAAGACCTGGGTGTTCTTGACGTAGGGCATCAGCAGGTCCATCCAACTCAGCTCGGTGGCAACACCCGACGGGACGTGGGCGCCGGTGTAGCTGCCGGTTACCTCGTCGTAATCGGATTCATACATCTTCTCCGAGAGACCTATCTGCTTAACGGTGGACAAACACGCAGTCTGCCGCGCCTTCTCGCGGGCCCGCGCAAAGACCGGAAACAGGATCGCCGCGAGAATCGCGATGATTGCGATCACGACGAGAAGCTCGATCAAGGTGAAGCCTGCTCGTCGGTACACTCTCATCCGCCTCCTCAGTCGAAGGGTCAAGATACTATGTACCAAGCTAGCACGGCAAGATGCACGCGTCAAGTTATGTTTCTGTGTCTCTAGCAGCGACCGCGCCGCAACGCATAGTGTCCGTGAGCGCCGGCTTCGCCCGCGGGACGCAACGTTGCGCCGGCCGCCAGCCATCTGCTCGACCGCTCGACCGCCAACATCGCCTGGCACATCAGCAATATCCGGGAGACGTACCGTGAGCTCATTGCCGGTTAGGGCGCGATCGCCGCGCCCGGTCGGTCGGCGAGGTAGGGCGAGGCGCCGATGATGCGCAGCCAATAGTTCTCGGAGTAGTGCGCGGCCGGCATCTGCTCGGGCGCGCCCACCGCCACCGACCAGACCGCCCCGTCCATGCCCGGCGGCACCGCGACCTCGATCGTCTCACGTGCCTTCTCGTCGGAGTTCACCACGCGGTCGAGGGCCAGTTGGCCGTCGGGCCGCCAGACGCGCAAGCGCATCTCCTGGTTGCGCCTGCCGGTCGCCGCGCGCACGCTGAAGCTTTCGAGGCCCGCGGGAACATGGAAGTACTGGGGTGGATTGCGCCGGAAGAAGTAGGCCTCCGCCGACGCGTCGATCCCGTACGGGTGCGAGAGCACGCGTACGCTGTACCACGGCCCGCCACCCTCGGTGGCCTGCATGGCGAAGGCGTAAACGCCTGCCGCCGGGACCTGGAGGGACAGCTCGGCGGTCTCGCCCGGCTGCACCTCGCCCTTGGCCAGAGCCTCGCCGGGCCGGCCCACCAGCGCCCAACCGATGGGGCGGGGCCGGGCGTCGCCGGAGACGTGGCGCAGGTCAATGCGGATCGGCTCGGCCCGGTCGCCGACGTGAACGTAGAGGGTGTTCACGCCGCGCAGCGAGGTGGGGGAGGGGAGCTGCTCGGGCTCGGGGAGGTCGGTGGCGACCGGCGCGAGGTCGGGGATGGTGATGCCGGCAACATCGACCGCCGCGACCAGCATGTCGATCGGCTCCCAGGCGATCTCGCGCGGCTCGGCGAGCCACTCGCGCACCCGGCGGTTCGCATCGCCCAACGCCTGCCAGTAGAGCATCGGATCGGCGTAGTCGGCGGGCAGGGCGTAGGCGGCGCGGTTGGCGGCGGGTTGGTCGGGATGGAGCATGTTGAGCTGCCAGATGTTGTAGCCATCGGCCATGACCCCGGCCACGAAGGCGTGGGCGCCCATGTCCGCGGGGCGGTAGGTGTTGGGACGGAACCACGGGACGAAGAGGTTGTGCGGGTTCAGGCCTGTGACGAACGCCTGCCCCTCCGCCGCGGCGTCGGTCCAGCCGAGGCCGCCGTACATGACCCACGAGTCCATGATCGCCGGGGCGCGCTCGGTGGCGAGGTGGCGGATCCACGGGCGGTGCATGAGCGTGTCCCTGATGGGCATGATGCCCAGGCGCAGGTCCGG
>JALGVA010000288.1 GCA_029820295.1 Candidatus Zipacnadia bacterium | reverse complement strand
GGCCTCGGGGCCGTAGTGCTCGCGGTCGAGCAGGATCTCGAAGTCCGGCGCGTAGGCGATGCGCCACTGGCCGGTGGTGATGTACCAGGTCAGCTCGGGCGGGTTGGTCCACGCGAAGGTGTTGGGCTTGTCGAGCAGGCGGAGCTGGCGGCGCGCGGTGCTCAGTTGCACCGGCTGCCCGTTGACCTGGATGATCAGCGCGTTGGTGGAGCCGACGGTGGTGGGGTTGTCGATGCGCGCGCGGAAGGCGAGCAATACCTGGCGATTGCCGAGGCCCTCGGGCGCGGTGAAGGTCAGCTCCTCGCTCTCCGCCATGGGGAGCACGTGGTCGTCGGGCGCGAGGCGCAGCGTCGAGCCGACCTCGGCGGGCAGGGCCAGCTCCTGCGCGAAGGCGGCAGCACAGGCGAGGAGCGTGACCAGCACGGCGATCGTGAGTGCGCGCATCTGCTCCACCTCCGGGCCTTGCCTTCCTCTCGCCGCGTCTCGGAACCTGCCCGCGCCGCGGGCTCGGAGGTAGCGCGGCGGCACCCTGCGAACCTGCGAGCGTCTGGCGGCAAGCGACGGTCCGGCGGAAGGGGAGAGCGGCCGATGCGGCGAGTGAGCGTGTATGTGGCGATCGCGGCGGCGATGGGTCTGTGTCTGACGGGCACGCAGGCCCAGGAGGGCCAGCGGCTGGAGGTCGGCCCGTGGACCGCGGAGATCGGGTTGATGGACCTCATAGGCCTGTCATGGCAGGGCGAGGAGATCGTGAAGCTGGCCGGCGTGCGCGGCTACCTGCCCGGCTGGGAGGGCACGCGCTTCGTCGCCGAGGGCGCGGAGGTCGCGGTGATCGAGAACGCGGCGACGTGGCGCCGGCTCGATCCCGGCAATCAGGAGACCACGACGCGGCTTGAGCTGGCGCCGGAGCGGGCCGGATACAGCCTGGCGACCACGGTGTGGGCGGCCGGGCCGACGGAGTTCTGGGCCCAGATTGTGCCGGACGCAGTGAGCGCGGGCGAGCAGTTCTTCCTCTGGGCCGAGGGCGGGCGGCTCAGGACGCTGCCCGTGGCTGAGCCCTTCGAGAAGATCAGCGGGCTGACCGAGCTGCGTTTCGAGCGGCCCGACCGGACGATCGTCATCCGCTGCGACGGCTTCGAGCTGCAGGATCGGCGCGCGTCGGGCGCGGGGCTCTTCCTGGTGGACGTCATTGGTGCGGGCGGCGGCGGGCCGACGCAGGCGTCGCGGACCATCGAGATCGAGGTGCGGCCCGCGCCGGCCGAGCAGATCGACGCGCGGGCGCAGATGCTGGCGCAGTTGGCGACGGAGATCGCGCCGATGGGGGTGCGCAACCCTGGCTTCGAGGCCGAGGAGCCACTCAACGCGTGGAGCGAGAACCCGCTCGCATCCGCCGATGAGGAGATCGTGCACAGTGGCGAGCGCTCGGCGCGGCTGACTATCGAGGGCGAGGTCGAGCAGCGTGGGCACGTGTACCTCACGCAGATGATCCCGGTGGAGGAGCGGCACCTGTATCGCGCCGAAGCATGGATCCGCGGGGCGGGAGTGGAGGCGGTGACCCAGGGCGGCATGGGCCCGGTCGGCGCGACGGTGATCGTGGAGTTCGCCGACAAGAGCGGCGCCTGGTTCGCGAGCGGCAGCTACGGGCCATCGAACTACGAGACCTTCGACTGGCGGCGGGTGACGACGGGCACTGTGCGAGCGCCCGAGGACGCGGGGTACGCCATCATCTTCCTGGCGCTGCGTGGCGGCGGGACGGCGTGGTTCGACGACATCGCTCTGCAGGATGTGCGGCATAACGTGGTGCTGCTCGAGCCGCTGCCGGCCACGAGCGTGCATGACAACACGCCGACGCTGGACTGGCACTTCAACCGTGAGACGTGGGCGCAGGTAGAGCTGTCGCGCGACGCGCGCTTCCCCGAAGGCGCGACACGAACGATTGCCCCCGTCGCGTCGCCGCCGATTACAGTAGAGGAGCCGCTGGAGCCCGGGACCTGGCACTGGCGGGTGCAGGTCTCGGAGTACGACGTGACCTCGGCCGCGTGGCAGTTCGAGCAGACGGCGCTGCTCGACGAGGATACTACCGAGTCCGAGATCGCCAAGCGCCACGACTGGCTGGCGACGCCACGGGCGGCGCTGCGCGTGAGGTACTCGGACAACGTCCGCGTGGGGCATGTGCGCCTGATCGTGGACGGCCGCGACGTGTCGGAGCGGCTGGAGGTGGGGGAGAGCGAGGCGCGCTATGCGCCCGACGAGGCCTGGGGGCAGGGCCTGCACGTGGCGCAGGTGCAGGTGGAGGATGCCGCGGGCAACGTGGCGGACGAGACGCTGTTCTTCACGCGCAGCGAGCCGGTGCCGCGGATCGTGTGGCGGGAGACCGGCGGCGTGACCGTCGGGGGCGAGCCGCGGTTCCTGCTCGGCATGTACGGCGTGGCCGAGGAGGACATGGCCGAGATCGCGGCCGGCGGCTTCGACTTCGTGCACTCGTACCGCTGGGACGGCGCGGGCAGCACCGAGTCGGCGCTGGCCTACCTGGACGCGGCCGGGCGGCACGGGCTGCGCGCCTTCATGGGCATCTCGCGCGCGCGGCTGATGGCCTATGACGAGCGCTTCGTGGCCGAGCGCGTGGCGGCGCTGATGGACCACCCGGCGCT
>JALGVA010000020.1 GCA_029820295.1 Candidatus Zipacnadia bacterium | reverse complement strand
TCATGCCGACCGTCGCCCTGCACCCGGCCCTGCGCATTGCCGCCACCGTCCTCAGCGACCAGGCCGGGCGCCGGCGCATCGAGGGCCTGATCCCCGGGCTGCAGTACGGTGTCAACGCGATGGACCCGGTTACCGGCCACACCTGCCACCCCGAGCCCACGGTGATCGCAGGTGACGAGGTCGGCGAGATCGAGCTGATCTTCGGCCGCGTGCGCTGAGCGCCGGCGCAGGCCGTGTCGTTTCGTTTGCCCACGAAAGAATCTGCTCTGCGATAGACGAAACTCCCCCTCGCAGGACCCTTAACCCACGCATGGCCATGACCCGGAGAGGGGACGCGGTGAGCCCGACCGGAGCCGAGGACAGCACGCTGCTCGGGAGGCTTGCCGCAGGGGACTCCTCCGCGCTGGGGGCGCTGTATGACCGCCACGCCACCGGGCTCTTCCGCTGGCTGCTGGCGAAAGGCCTGCCCCGCGACGAGGCCGAGGACCTGCTCAGCGAGTGCTTCCTGGCGCTGGCGGATCGGGGGGAGCTCGCGGCACAGATCGCGGATGTGCGTGCATATCTCTTCTCTGTCGCGCGCAACAAGTTCGCGCACACTAGTGCTTACTTGCAAAACAGGCCGTGATATGCTATGGTCTCCTCACTATGGGACAAGAGGCAACGTCGGTGCGCCTGTCCGAGCATGAACGCGCCGCCCTGGAGAGCTGGGTGCACTCCGGCACGACCCAGCAGCGTTACGCCTTTCGCGCACAGATCATCCTGATGGCGCACGAGGGCCACACCAACGTCGCCATCGCCGCCCAGCTGGATACGCGCCCGACCACCGTCGGCAAGTGGCGCAATCGCTTCGCCCAGCAGGGCCTGGAGGGCCTGTTGGACGCGCCGCGGTCGGGGCGTCCGACGGACTACGACGACCAGACCGAGCGCCGCATCCTGACCATGCTCGATGAGCCACCGCCCGAGGGCCATGCGAGCTGGAACGGGCGGCTGGTGGCCGCGGCCCTCGGTGACGTGAGCGCCGATCACGTCTGGCGGGTGCTGCGCCGCCGTGGCATCAGCCTGCAGCGCCGCAGGGGCTTCTGTATCAGCACCGACCCTGAGTTCGTGCCCAAGGCCGCCGACATCGTCGGCCTGTATCTGGCGCCGCCCGAGAACGCGGTGGTGCTGTGCGTGGATGGGAAGCCCTCCCTTCAAGCTCTGGAGCGCGCCCAGGGGTGGTTGCGCCTGCCCGATGGACGGGCGCTCACCGGCTTCTCACACGAGTACAAGCGACATGGCACCACGACCCTGTTCGCGGCGCTGGACACGGCCACGGGCCTGGTCAAAGACGGCCACTACAACCGTCGCAGGCGGCGCGAGTTCCTGGACTTCATGAACGAGCTTATCGCTGACCACAACGATGACACCGAGATCCACGTGGTGCTGGACAATCTCAGCACGCACAAACCCAAGGACGACCGGTGGCTGCGCCGACATCACAACGTGCACCTGCATTTCACGCCCACGCACGCGTCGTGGCTCAATCAGATCGAGATCTGGTTCTCAATCCTGTCGCGGGCGGCGCTCACGGGTGCCAGCTTCGAGTCGCCGCGACAGGTGCGTCAGGCCATCGATCGCTTCATCAAGGCCTACAACCACACCGCCGCACCGTTTGAGTGGAAGAAGCAAACGGTCACGCCAGGAACGCTCAAGCCAACACACGCTGACTTATGCAAGTAAGCACTAGGGCGACCCGGGGCTCGTCGAGGACATGGCGCGTACCCAGGCCGATCTGTCGATCGCGCTGCTCAACAAGGTCTTCGCGGCCATCGACCAGATCGACTACGCGATCATGTGGGAGGACATGTGCTACAACCACGGCTGCCTCATCAGCCCGGAGCACTTCAAGCGCATCCTGGTGCCGCAGTACCGGCGCATCACTGAGGTGCTGCACGCGCATGGGGTGGACATCATCCTGCTCGACTGCGACGGCTACCACGACGAGATCCTGCCGCTGTGGATCGAGGGCGGCGTGACCGGCGTTTACCCGTTGGAGGTGGCGGCGGGCGAGGACCCGGTGGCGCTGCGCCGCCAGTACCCGGAGCTGCTGCTGGTGGGCGGCATCGACAAGCGTGTGCTGGCGAAGGATCGCGCGGCGATCAAAGCCGAAGTGGACCGCATCGTGCCCTTCTTGTTCGACCACGGCGGCTGGATCCCGTCGGTGGACCACTCGGTGCCTCACGACGTGCCGCTGGAGAACTACCAGTACTACCTGGACCTCACGCGCGAGTACATGAGCTGAGGCAGGGGCCAGCGCTCCTGAGTCGTGTCAGACTGCCGGTTGACGAAGCCATGCGCGAGTGCTATGATGGAGCATGTCGGGGCGTGGCGCAGCTTGGTAGCGCGTACGGTTCGGGTCCGTAAGGTCGCCGGTTCGAATCCGGCCGCCCCGACCACGATTGACCTCAAACCCCAGCCACCCGAGGCTGGGGTTTCGCTTCGTACCGGCAGGAGCGCGGCGGCGGGCGGCGAACCGGGCAGCATCATCGCGCCCAGGAGGAAGCAATGAGCGAACTCGTCGAGCTGCACGCCGCCATGGTGCAACTGCCCAGCGTCAACCCCTGCGGCCGCGAGCCCGCCGGCCCGTACGAGGGCGAGATCCGCATGTCGCGCTTCGTCCACGACTGGCTCGCTGAGCGCGGCATCGACTGCTACCGGCAGGAGGTGCTGCCCGAGCGCGACAACGTCATCGCGCGCCTCGAGGGGTGCAAGGAGCCGCCGATCGTCTTCGAGGCGCATCTCGACACCGTGGCCGCGGACGGCATGACCGTGCCGCCCTTCGACGGACTGATCGAGGACGGGCGGCTCTACGGCCGGGGCGCGTGCGACGTGAAGGGCTCGCTGGCGGCGATGATGATGGCGCTGGCGCGAGTGGCGCAGGGCGAGCCGCCCCCGCGCACGGTGGTGCTGGTGGCGGCGGCCGACGAGGAGTACCTGCACGGCGGTGCGCGCCGCTTCCTTGAGGACAGCGGTCCGGTGGAAGCAGCAATCATCGGCGAACCCACGCGCCTGCGCGTGGTCATCGCGCACAAGGGCGCGCTGCGCGTCAGGGTCATCACGCGCGGGGTGAGCGCGCACAGCTCGGCCCCCGAGCAGGGCGTGAACGCGATCTACCGCATGGCGCGCGTGGTCACGGCGCTGGAGGACTTCGCGCAGAGCCTGACGGAGCGTGAGCCGCACCCGCTGGTGGGCGGGCCGACGCTGTCGGTCGGGACCATCCACGGTGGCGCGGCGGTGAACGTGGTGCCGGAGCAGTGCGAGATCATGGTCGATCGCCGGCTCATCCCGGGCGAGACACCGGCGCAGGCCCTCGATGACATCGCCGAGGCGATCGGCGGCATCCTGGCGGACGGCGACGAGGTCATGCCGACGCTGGAGGACCGGGCAGTGGCGACCGAGGCGGCCGCCGACATCGTGGCGCTGGCGCGACGGGCGGTGCGGGAGGTGACGGGCGAGGACGTAGTCGAGGGCGTCGCCTACTGCACCGACGGCTGCGACTTCGCCGAGAGGGGCGTGCCGCTCGTCGTGCTCGGCCCGGGCGACATTGCGCAGGCGCACACCGCCGACGAGTGGATCGAGCTGCGCCAGGTCGAGCTGGCGACGGACATCTACGAGCGGATCATGCGGGGGTAGTGAGCAGGAATGTGGTTGCGTCCGGCAACGGCATGTGCAGGCGCGGGCGCCTGCACTACGCATCCACCGTCGATACGTTACCGTGAGCACACTCAGTAGAACAGGCGCCCTCGCCTGTCCCGTCCTTGAGGCAGCTAACACAGCCCCTTCGGCAGGGGCGGCAGGGGCGGGCGGTGTTCGGGGCGGATCAGGCGGCGGATGCGGCGCATGTTACTCACGTCGTCGGCCTCGGTGCCGGGGGTCTCCATGATGAACGGCAGGTGCAGCAGCGCGGGATGGCTCACGATGCGCGCCATGCCCTCGCGGCCGATCTCCCCGCGGCCGATGTGCCAGTGGCGGTCGCGGCCCGACGCCAAGGGCGCCAGCGAGTCGTTGACGTGCAGCAGCGCCAGACGGTCGAGGCCGAAGGTCGCGTCCATCTCCGCCAGCGCGCGCTCCAGCCCCTCCTCCTCGTGGATCGCGTAGCCCGCGCCGAAGGCGTGTGCGGTGTCGATGCACACCCGGGCGCGCTCCGGGCAGTCGGTCGCGGCGATGATGCGCGCGATCTCCTCGAAACGCGCGCCGACCATGTTGCCCTGCCCGGCGGCGTTCTCCAGGATCACCAGCGGGCCCTCGGGTGAGCACTCGCAGGCCTCATCGACGGCGCGCGCCACGCGATCGATGCCCTCGGCGATCGTGCCCTTCGCGCCGACGCTGCCCAGGTGCAGGATCACCCCGGCGGCGCGTAACACCTGCGCGGCCTGTAGCTCGGCGCACAGATCGGCGACGCTGATCGCCCGCAGCTCCGGGTCGGGCGAGGCGACATTGAGCAGGTACTTCGCATGAACGAAGTGCGGGTGGATGTCGAGGCGGGCCAGCTCGTCGGCGAAGCGCGCGCCCTCCTCGGCGCTGACGTCGTTGCGCGCCCACTGTACGGGCGCGGCGGTGAACATCTGGAGGGTGGTGCAGCGGCGCACGATGGCGCGCTCGATGCACCGGTCGAGCCCACCGGCGATGGAGATGTGAAAGCCCAGGCGCACCGTCAGCCCTCCGCCTCGGCGCGGTGGCGGCGCCTGGCCGCCTCGGCGAAGCGCTCGTACGTGAACTTGCGGTAGAGGAACCACGACAGGATCAGGACCATGAAGGCGGCCATGCCCGCGAGGATCGCGGCGGGCAGCCACGCCCACCACGGCCAGCCGGCGAGGTCAAGGCGCCAGCCGACCGCGACTGCGGCGACGAGGCTGAGGAGCAGCCGGATGCGCGCGCGCCAGTGACGAATCATGGGACCGTGAGTTCGGCGTGCGCGGCGGCGATTCCTTGGCGGCCCGTGGTCGGGCAGGAATCCGGACCGTGTGCGGTCAAGAAGCCATCTTCGGATGACGAGCCCGTGGAGGAGCGCATGCGCCCGACGACGTGGCCGACCATCGTGTTCGCGCTGTGCCTGCCGCTTGCGGCGCAGGCGCAACTGCTCGTGCCGCGCTACGCGCACAGCGCAACGCTGCTGGCCGATGGGCGGGTGTTGATCCACGGCGGGCTGGGGCCGGGCGACGCGTTCATGCCGGGCACGGAGCTGGGGCCGCCCGGCGCGCTCGCGTCGGGGCCGCGCAACCATCGCGCGCGGGCGTTTCACACGGCGACGGCGCTGCCCGACGGCACGGTGCTGATCGCGGGCGGCTTCATCCTGCCGTACTCGACATCGCGCACGGCCGAGTTGCTCGACGACGGGCGCTTCGTCTTCCTCGAGAGCCGCATGTCGGTGCCACGCGAGCTGCACTCGGCGACGCTGCTGGAGGATGGGCGCGTGCTCATCGCCGGCGGCTTCGTGGGCGGCGTGACCTCGGTGGCGAGCTGCGACCTCTACGACCCGGCGACGCGCAGTTTCGTGCCGACGGAGGAGATGGCGCAGAGCCGCTACGGGCACGCGGCCTGCCGGCTGGCGGACGGGCGGGTGCTGATCACCGGCGGGACGCAGTTCCCGGACGAACGCACCATCAGCGCAGCGGAGGTCTTCGACCCCGTCAGCGGAAGCTTCGCGTCCGTCACGGATATGCTGGTCGATCGCTCGCGGCACACCGCGACGCTGCTGCCGGACGGGCGGGTGTTGATCGCCGGGGGCAACTGCATCGCCGCCGGACGCCAACTTGCGGGCAGCGAGATCTTCGACCCGGCGACCGGGAGCTTCACGACGGGACCGGAGATGGCCGAGCCGCGCATGGACCATACCGCGACGGCGCTGCCGGACGGGCGGGTGCTCATCACCGGCGGCTTCAACGCCGAGGGCGGCCCGCACACGCTCGACTCGTGTGAGGTCTTCGACCCGGCCAGCGGCCAGTTCGCGCCCGCCGGGCGGCTGCCGCGCCCGGTGCACGAGCACCGCGCCACGCTGCTGCCCTCGGGCGAGGTGCTGATCACCGGGGGCATGATTGTCGAGGGGCAGCGCCGGACGGTCGTCACCGAGACGGCGGTCATCAGGCCGTAGCATCACACTAACCCGAAGGAGCACAGGGAGTCGCGCGATCCCGACGCTGATGAAGGTCGGATATCTGGAGGCAGTCGGCGGGCTGAGCGGCGATATGATGCTGGGGGCGCTCGTGGCCTGCGGTCTGCCGGTCGAGGCGCTGGCGGAGACAACCGCCGCGCTGGGCATCGCCGACGAGGTCGAGGTGACCGCCCGGCAGGTCATGAAGACGGGCATTGCGGCCACCAAGGTGGACGTGCACGCGCATGGGCACCATCACCACGGTGCTGATGAGCACGATCACGGGCGCAGCGCGGCGGAGCTGATCGCGGTCGTGGAGGCGGCCGAGCTCGAGGCGGCGGTCATCGAGCGCTCAGTGGCGATCATCCGACGCCTCGCCCAGGCGGAGGCGAAGGTCCACGACAGCACGCCCGAGCAGGTGCATTTCCACGAGCTGGGCGGGCTGGACACGCTGGTGGACGTGGTGGGCGCCGTTGAGGGCCTGCGGCGGCTGGATGTGCGGCGGCTGCACTGCTCGTCGCTGCCCATCGGCCACGGCTGGATCGAGTGCGCGCATGGGCGCCTGCCGGTGCCCGCGCCTGCGACGGCGGAGCTGCTCGCGGGCACCCCCACGCAGCCCGTGGACGTGCGCGGCGAGACGGTTACGCCGACCGGCGCGGCGCTGGCGGCGGTGCTGGCCGACGGCTTCGGGCGCCCGGCGGACCTTATCGCCGAGCGCATCGGCTACGGGGCGGGCAATGCGGACTTCGACCCGGTCCCCAACGTCGCGCGGCTGTGGCTGAGCGCCGATATCCCCGACGGGACGCCTGACGTGCAGGAGGCCGGGCAGGTCGTCGCCATCGAGACCAACGTCGATGACATGAGCGGGGAGCTGGTGCCTAACGCCATCGATGCCGCCCTCGCGGCGGGCGCGCTGGATGCCTGGGCGGCGCCGATCGTGATGAAGAAGGGCCGGCCGGCGCTGCTGCTGCGCGCGCTGTGCGTCCCCGAGTGCGCCGATGCGGTCGCGGAAGCGCTGCTGCGTGAGACCACCAGCCTGGGCGTGCGCATGGCGCCGATGGATCGCCGATGCCTGCGTCGCGAGCGCATCGAGGTGGAGACGCCCTTCGGCACGGTGGGCGTTAAGCTCGGCTATCTGCGCGGGAGGGCGGTCACGATGGCGCCGGAGTACGAGCACTGTCGCCGCGCCGCCACGGAGCACGCGGCCCCGCTCAAGGCGGTTTACACCGCGGCGGTGGCGGCCGCCCAGGCGCTCATGGACGCCAGCCGGTGAGCCGCCGCCAGGCGAGCGAGAAGAGATTGAGCGCGGCCTCGAGAATGATGCGCTTCGAGAGCTTGGAGCGCCCGTAGCGTCGGTCCGCGAAGATGATGGGCACCTCGACGATGCGTGCGCCGGACCTCATGCAGCGGAAGAGCATCTCGGAGAGAAAGGCGTAGCCCTCCTGGCGCACCTCGTCGAATCTGGCGGCGGTGAGGATGGGCGCTCGATAGGCGCGGAAGCCGCCGGTGGGATCGGCCACGCGCAGCCCTGATGCCAGGCGCACCAGCATCCCCGCGGTCCGGCTGAGCAGCCTGCGGTCCCCCCCCCAGTTGCGCGTGCCGCCCCCGGGCACGTAGCGCGAGCCCACCACCACGTCGGCGTCCGCGAGCGCGGCCAGCATCTGTGGGATCCGCACGGGGTCGTGGGAGAGGTCGGCATCCATGGTGACCACCACCTGCGCGCCGTGGTCGAGCGCGTAGCGGATGCCCAGCAGGTGGGCGGAGGCGTAGCCCAGCTTCCCCGGGCGATGCAGGGCGTGGAAGCGTCCCGGGTGCTCGGCGACGAGGCGGTCGGCGAGGTCGCCGGTGCCGTCGGGCGAGTTGTCATCGACGATCACCAGGCTGACGGGGATGGGCAGCGCCAGCAGCCCGGCGGCCAGCTCGGGCAGATTCTCGGCCTCGTTGTAGGTGGCGGTGACCGCCCAGACGGCCTGGGCCTGGCTCATCCCTGCGCTCCCGGTCAGTCGAAGTAATCCTCGTCCTGCGTCTCCTCGAGCCCGGTGTGCAGGCGCATGAGCGCACGGTTGTAGGCCGACACGATGTCCTGGCGCGTGATGATGCCCAGCAGGTGCGAGTGGTCTTCGGGCTCGACCACCGGCAGCCGTCCGACTCCCGCGATGCCCATCTTGCGCAGGGCGTCGTTGAGGCTGTCGGATGGGAAGGCGATCACCAGCTTGTGGGTCGCGATCTCAGACGCGGTGCGGTTGTGCGCGTCGGGCCCCGCGCGTCGAACGTCGGTCGGCGTCACCAGGCCGTGCAGCCGCCCCTCTTCGTCAACGACGGGAATGCCGTGATGGCGGCTGCGCTCGAAGGTCTCCATGATCTCGCTCAGGGGAGCATCGAGTGGGAGGGTCTCAACCCGGCGCGTCATGGTGTCGTTGACCGAGATCTCGGACAGGACCTGGATGTCGTGGCCGAGCTGGACGTGCACACCGTGGCGGACCAACTTCGCGTTGTAGATCGAGAAACGGTGGATGAAGCGCGCGGTGATCACCGAGGTGCCCACCGTGACCATCAGCGGGAGGATCATGTGGTAGTCGGCGATCAGCTCGAAGACGATCAGCACCGCGGTGATTGGGGCGTGACTGGTGCCGGAGAAGACCGCGGCCATGCCCAGCAGTGCGTAGACCGATGCCTCGGTGTGTGCGCCCGGCAGATGCGCGTTGGCGAAGGCGCCGAAGACGAAGCCCACGAGTGCGCCGACATAGAGCGATGGTGAGAACACGCCGCCTGACCCTCCGAAGCCGAGGGTGAGCGACGTCGCGAGCAGTTTGATCGGGATCAGAGCCACCAGCGGCCAGAGCAACAACTGGGGCTCTGTGAGCAGCGACTGGATCTTGTCGTAACCGACGCCGTAGAGGCTCGGGTCCCACAGGCCGACGAGCCCCATGAGCACTCCACCCGCGATGGGCAGCGTCCAGCGCGGGATGGGGACGCGATCGCCGATGTTCTCCGCGACGGTGACCGAGCGGATGAACAGCACGGCGACAGGCCCGCTGAGCAGGCCGAGCAGGATGAAGTGGGGGAGTTCGGCGAAGCCCTGGATGTGGTGCTGGGGCATGGAGAAGGCGGGCACGTCGCCGAACACCACGCGGCCGATGCTGGCGGCCACCACGGCGGCGATGACCACAGGCGCGAAGGCCTCGGCGCTCCACTCGCCGAGGATGAGTTCGAGCGCGAAGAAGGCGCCGCCGATGGGGGCGTTGAAGGTGGCGGCAATGCCGCCGGCCGCGCCGCAGGCCACGAGTGTCTTGACGCGCTTCTCCGGCAGGCTGAGCAGGCCTCCGACCACGGAGCCCAGGGCCGCCCCTATCTGCGCGATGGGTCCTTCGCGGCCCACTGAGCCCCCTGAGCCAATGCACACCGATGACGCAATGGCCTTGATGACCGCCACGCGCGGGCGAATGCGGCCGCCGCGGACGGCGACCGCCTGCATGATCTCTGGGACGCCGTGGCCGCGCGCTTCGGGGGCCAGGAACACGGTGAGCGGACCGACGACGGCGCCGCCGATCGCGGGGAGGATGATGGTGTAGTAGGCGCCCATGAAGGCGAAGACGACGGCGCCCCAGCCGAAGAAGACGGTGTGGAAGGCACCGATCAGCCAGCGGAAGGCGACGGCGCCGAGGCCGCCGCCGATGCCGATGATGATGCCCAGCACGATCAGCGACGAGTGGTCGCTCCAGATGAGCGGCAGACGCGCCACGATGAGACGCTGCAGGCGCTCGGCGCTGAGGCGTCTCAATATTCGCGATGGGATGCGGCCGGGCATGGTGGAACACGCGCTTTCGGGTCATGGCCGCGCCGGCTGCCGGCACGGTGTGTGAGTGCTTGATGCGTGCTTACGCCGCGCCGCGCGAACGTCGGCGACGAGGCGCCGGGCCGGCGGGCGCGAGAACGCACCGCAGCGCCGGCGCGCAGGTCTCGCGCCGGGCGCCGCGGTACGTGAGTATAGCAGGTTGTCGCTGCGAGGGCTACTCAACGTTCGGCTCGATCAGGCCGTAACCTCCCGACTTGCGGCGGTAGACCACCGCGACGTTCTCGGTGCGCGCATCGGTGAACACGTAGAAGTCGTGTCCGACCATCTCCATCTGCATGGCCGCCTCTTCAGGGGCCATGGGCTTGAGTGCGTGGCTCTTCACCCGGATGATGCCCGGGCCGTCGCCCTCCTCCGCTTCCTCATCGTCCGCCGGCTCGGGAGTCGGCTCGTCCGCAAGTTCATCCGGCAGGACCGGCTCGAGTTCGCGGACGCTCTGCTTGGTGTGATCGCGCCTGCGCCGCTTGTGCCGACGCGCCTGCTTCTCCACGGCCCTGTACGCATCGTCGAAGGCCTCCAGCACGTCGCTGGACGCCTTCTCACTGCGGAACACGTGGCGCGGCTCCTCCACTGTGATCTCGACCGTGTGCATGCCGCGCTTCTCATCGAGGACCACGCGCACGGCCTGCAGTCTGTCGAGGTACTGGGCGAGGCTTTCGAGGCGAGGTTCGGCGTGGTCGAGGAGGTACTGGGGAACGTTTCCGTTCTTGCCGCGTACGTCAATTCTCATATCCCTTACCACCTTCCCCCAGGCTGCGATGAAACGACGCTACGCCCGTCGCGCCGACACCGGGCGGCATCGGCGTCGGGTACTATCACCTTCTGCGCCTCCCCCGACTTCACCTGCATGACCCGTCCCACGATTTGCGCACACCGCCGTGGGGGATACGCCACGTCCCGTTCGCGCAGGAGGATGAGGGCGGGGCGGTGAAACGCCCCACGCATGTGCCGCGCGGAGCGAAGCCTTCGCCGCTTCGGGCAGACTCAGGGAGGACGATGCACGGTGGCCAGGCTGGTGGGCAACCCCAACCCGACAAAGATCATCTGCACCCTCGGCCCGGCGACGCAGAGCGAGGAGATGATCGGCCGGCTCATCGACAGCGGCATGGACGTGGCGCGGCTGAACTTCTCGCACGGCGACCACGAGACGCACGAGCGGACCTTCAACCACGTGCGTTCGGTGGCCGCCGCACGTGGCTGCCACGTCGCCATCCTCGCCGATCTGCAGGGGCCCAAGATACGCGTGGGGGAGCTGACCGGAGGCGGTCCTGTGATCCTGCGCGAAGGCGATCGCGTGACCATCGATGTCGCGGCCGCGCACGGCACCGCGGAGCGGCTGTCCACGACCTACCCCGAACTGCCGCGCGACGTCGGCGCCGAGGATCGCGTGCTCATCAACGACGGGCTGGTGGAGCTGCGCGTGCTGAGCACCGATGACACCGAGGTCGAGTGTGAGGTGATCTTCGGCGGGCCGGTGCAGGAGCATGCGGGCATCAACCTGCCGGGCGCGAGGATCAGCGCGCCGTCGCTGACCGAGAAGGACCGTGCGGACCTGGAGTTCGCCGTCGGGCTCGACGCCGACTACGTGGCGTTGAGCTTCGTGCGCTCGGCCGACGACATGCGCAGCATCCGGCAGGCGATCGCCGACCTGGGCGATGACACGCCGGTGGTCGCGAAGCTCGAGAAGCCCGAGGCGCTGGACGAGCTGGAGGGTGTGGTGGCCGCTTCGGACGTGGTGATGGTGGCGCGCGGCGACCTGGCGGTGGAGACCTCGCCGGGCGCGGTGCCGGTGCTGCAGAAGCGCATCATCGCCGAGTGCCGGCGCCAGCGCGTGCCGGTGATCACCGCGACGCAGATGCTGGAAAGCATGACGCACAACTCGCGGCCGACGCGCGCGGAGGCTTCGGATGTGGCCAACGCGGTGTTCGACGGCACCGACGCGCTGATGCTCTCGGGCGAGACGGCCATCGGCGAGTACCCCGCGGAGACCGTGCGGATGATGTGCACCATCGCGCGCATCGCGGAGAGGGAGCTGCGCGCGGAGGCGCAGACCGCGCCGCTGGTGGGCATGGACTTCCTGGACTTCGCCGACGCGGTCAGTCGCGCGGCGGCCGAGACCGCCGAGAGCGTGGGTGCGAAGGTCGTCGTGGCCTTCACGCAGTCGGGCAGCACCGCGCGCCTGGCCTCGAAGTGCCGGCCACGCATGCCCATCGTGGCCGCGACACCGCTACCGGACACCGCACGCCGCTGCAGCCTCTACTGGGGCGTGCAGCCGCTGCTGATCGACCCGGTCAACGACACCGACGAGATGATTCACCGCGTGGACCGGCAGCTCCAGGACCTGGGGCTGTGCCACGAGGGGGACGTGATCGTCGTGACCGCGGGTACGCCCATCGGACGGCGTGGCACCACCAACACCATGAAGCTGCATGTCATCGGCTCGTAGCGACAGCACGAGGGAGGCATACAGGTGAGCATCGACGATCTGGCCATCAACGGCGGCGCGCCCGTCCGCACCGAGCCCTTCCCGCCCTGGCCGCACTTCGAGGAGGACGAGAAGCAGGCGGTGCGGGCGGTGCTCGACTCCGATGACGTCAACTACCATCGCGGCGACTGGGGCATCCGCTTCGAGACCGCCTTCGCGCAGTGGTGCGGCGTGCGCTACGGCCTCGCGGTCACCAACGGCGGCGCGGCGCTGCAGGCCGCGGTGGCCGCCTGCGGCGTGGGGCCCGGAGACGAGGTAATCGTGCCCCCGCATACCTACATCGCCAGCGATCTCGCGCCGGTGTGGCTCAACGCCCGGCCGGTGTTCGCCGACATCGACGCGGCGACGCTGAACATCTGCGCGGACACCATCCGCCCGGTCATCACCGAGCGCACGAGGGCGATCGTCGCGGTGCACATGTACGGCCGGCCGTGCGACATGGATGAGATCATGGCGCTGGCGGCCGAGCACGACCTGCTGGTGGTCGAGGACGTGGCCCAGGCGCACGGCGCTACCTACAAGGGAAAGCGCACGGGCTCGCTGGGGCACATCGCAGCCTTCAGCTTCTGTCAGACCAAGCATATGACCACCGGCGGCGAGGGCGGCATGGTCGTCACCGACGACCTGGAGCTGGCGCGACTGGCGCGCGCGGCGGCGCACTACGGCGCCCTCTACGAGGGCCCCGACGAGGCCGGGCGCTGGAAGGGCGTTACGGGACCATCGGTCCTCGGCTGGAACCTGCGCATGACCGAGATGCAGTCCGCCATCGGCCTGACCGTGCTCGGCCGGCTCGACGAGAGCGTGGCGCGGCGGCGCGAGCTGGCGGCCTACCTCACCGCTGGGCTGGCGGAGAGCGCCGCGATCGAGCCGATCCCCGACGGGCCCGAGCGCACGCACAGCTTCTTCCGCTACGACTGCCTCTTCAACGAGGACGCGGTCACCTGCACGCGCGACGAGTTCATCCGCGCGGTCGGGGCCGAGGGCGTCCCCATCGGCCGGGGCAGCTCGTTCATCACCCACCTCGACACGCGCTGGTCGGGCGAGCAGGCGCCCTGGGGGTTGCCGGTCGAGGTGGCGCGCACGCGCTACGAGCCGGGCTCGTGCCCGGTCAGTGAAGCCATGGCCGAGCGCGTGGTGTGCCTGGAGGTCTACCCGACCATCACCGAGCGCGACTGCGACGACATGCTGGCCGCGATCGGCAAAGTCGAGGCGGCCTACCGCGCCTGACCCGGACCGGTGCGATAGAGGAATACGCACCGGCGCCATCGAAGCATCATGATGACACGCTGGCGGCGATCAGGAAGGCGGGGGCCGCGTTCGGCGCCTGAACGCCGCGTCACAGGTGGAGGTGGATGGGATGCGAACCATCGTGATCGTGAGTCTGCTGCTGCTGGCAGCGGGGCTGTGCGTGGCACAGGGGAACCTCGTGCCCAGCGGCGACTTGGAGCAGGGCCTGACCGAGGGCTGGCTGACCGATGTCATCGTGGGGCCGGTGGAGTTCAGCATCGACGGGGAGAACGTGCACGGTGGGACGAAGGCGCTGCTGCTGCAGATGGGCCAGAACGGCCGCGGGATCGTGCGCAGCCCGGCATTCGCGGTGGAGCCCGGCAAGCAGTATCGGGTGACTGTCTGGGCCACCGCCGAGGGGGCGCCGGCGGAGATGGTCTATGCGCGCGTGCACTGGTGGGCCGGCGAGCCGGGCGTGGCGAGCAGCGAGAAGATCAAGGATGACACGCGGCACGCGGGCGGGACCTTCGACTGGACGGAGCTGGCCGCTACGGTGACGGCGCCGGCCGACGCGCAAATGGCCACCATCCGGCTGGAGACCGGCGGCGACACCGGCGTGCTCAACACCGAAACCGAGGGCCCGTTCTGGGTGCGCTTTGATGACCTGTCCGTCGTGCCCGTCGAGTGATGACGCCGGCGGCCCCGAGCCGGTGATCCGCCCCGCGCGCCGCGAGGATGCTCAGCGCTGCGGCGACATCGCCGTCGCCGCCTGGGAGCGCGTGTTCGACGCCTGGCGGGAGCTGATCGCTGAGCGGCCGTGGCAGGACAGCTTCCGCGACTGGCGGGAGCGCAAGCGGGCGAGCGTCGAGGCGCAGATCCGCGATCACTACGCCGCCGCCGCGGTCACCGAGATCGATGGCGAAGTCGTAGGCTTCGTCACGTGGCGGCTGCACGGCGAGCGCGGCGTTGGGGAGATCAGCAACAACGCGGTGCACCCCGCACACCAGGGGCGCGGCATCGGCACCGCGCAGATCAGGCATGTGCTCGAGGTCTTCCGCGAGGCAGGGATGACCTCGGCGCGCGTGCTGACCGGCGGCGATACCGGCCATGCCCCGGCGCGCGCCATGTACCGCAACGCCGGCTTCACGCGCGGCATCCCCTATGTGGAGTACTTCCTGGAGTTGTAGCGCGACGCGAGAGGGGCACAACGGCAACGGCCTCCTCACACCCCTGCGACCGCGTTCCGCGGTCTCTCTTCCCCTCTCGGAGGTCGCGAGCGATCTCGTGGCCCCGGCTGCGCCGGGTCAAGCGGAAGAGGCGGGCAACGCCCGCGCCAGCGGAGATGCAGATGTCCGGTGCCCGCGCAGACGGTCCGCCCGGCAGCCCGGCTTGGAGACGTGGTACCGGCCACTCCCGTAACGCCCACCGCTATGGCGCGCAAGCCCCCTCCCGCTCTCGCAGGCGAAGGCTGCGCCAGGGAGGGGGGGACCGAGCGCAGCTCGGGACGGGGGAGGAGGTCGTTGCCGGCCGGCCCGAGCCAGGCCCGCGCGGTGGCTACCCCGCCGCCGCCGCGAACTCCGCCAGGTCGATGACCTCGCCGCTCTCACCCGACTGCACCATCGCCAGCGAGACCAGCAGCGCGTTGTAGCCGTCGCGGTAGCTGGCCGCGGGTGCCAGGTCGAGGGCCGGGTCGAGGCAGCAGGCGGCCCAGTGCTGGTAGAGGTCGGCGGTGAAGTCGCGCGCCGCTCCGGCGTAGGTGGCAGTCCACACGTCGCGCGTGGCGCCCATGGGCGGGTTGGGGCCGATCGCGAACTTGATGTCACTGCCGGTCGCCACCGCCACGCCGTTGCGCCCAACCACGTCGAGGCGCTGCGGCACCTCCGCCCCGCCCATCGAGGACGAGATCACGCCCACGGTCTTGTGCGGGCCCTCGCCGATCTCGATCTGAGCGCCGATGTAGCTGATCGAGCCGAGGTTGTCCCAGACCTCGCGCCCCATGGTGGCGAAGACCGCCTTCGGCTCGCGCCCGGCCAGGAAGGGCACCATGTCGATGTCGTGGCTGATGAAGTCCATGATGCCGTCGAAGGGCTCGGGGCTGAGGTACTTCTCGTTCATCATCGCGCGCTGGCGGGCGAAGAGCACCTGCAGCGGCTCGATTTGATCGCAGATCTCCTTCATCTTACGGAAGACCGGGCCGAAGCGGAGCTGGTACGAGATGACCGCGCGCAGGTTCTGCGCCTCGGCCTTCTCCATCATCTCGCGCGCCTGGGCGATCGAGCCCGCCATCGGCTTCTCGGTCACCAGGTGCTTGCCGGCCTCGATGACCGGCATGGCCGCGTCGTAGTGGTAGGCCGTGGGCACACAGATGCCGCAGCCATCCACCTCGTAGTCGGCCAGAAGCTGGTCGATGGTCGGTACCCAGGGCACGCCGAACTCCTCGGAGACCTTCATCCCGGCCTCCTCGATCAGGTCGCAGATGGCGACGAACTCGATATTCGGCGCGCCCGCGATGCTCTTGATGTGACTCTGCCCGCGGCCGCCGGCACCGATCATCGCAACCTTCAGCTTGTCCATGTCGGATTCTCCCTCGATCCTCGTCTCGCGAAGCCACGCTGCCGGGCCGGTATTCGCCGCGCGCCCGGCCAACCCTCCCGCGGCGCAGGAGCGGGACCGCGCCGCGCCGAAGTTCACTCTGGAGGTGCGCGATGGCTGAGATCGATGCCAAGCTTGAGCGGCTGCGCGAGATCCTGCGCGAGATGGACGGGGTCCTGGTGGCGCTGTCCGGGGGCGTGGACAGCTCGCTGCTCGTGGACGTGGCGGCGGAGGTGCTGGGCGGGCGGGCGGTGGCGGTGACCGCACGCGGGCCGCTGTTCCCGCAGGTCGAGGGGCGGCGCGCGCGGGAGATCGCCGAGCGCGCGGGCATCAGACACCTGGTGATCGGCGCCTGCCAGCTCGATGAGCCGGCCGTGCGCACCAACCAGCCGGACCGCTGCTATCACTGCAAGCGCCGGCTGATGGCGACGCTGGCGGACATCGCCCATCTCGAGGGCCTGCCGTGGATCGCGCACGGTGAGCAGGTGGATGACGCTGCCCTGCACCGGCCGGGCTCGCGCGCCGCCGACGAGGCGGGCGCCCGCGCGCCGCTGGCAGAGGCCGGCCTGACTAAGGCCGAGGTGCGCGAGCTGTCCCGGCGCCGCGGCCTGCCGACCTGGGACGATCCGTCTATGGCGTGCCTGGCGACGCGCGTGCCCTACGGCGAGGAGCTGACCGAGGAGCGACTGGGGCGCATCGAGCGAGCCGAGGAGCTGCTGCGCGACCTGGGCTTCCCGGCGCTGCGCGTACGCGACCACGGGGAGATCGCGCGCATCGAGGTGCCGGCCGAGGACATCGCGCGCCTCGTCGATGAACCCCTGCGCGCGCGTGTGCTCGACGGCCTGCGCGACGCGGGCTATGCCTACGTCACGCTCGACCTGGCGGGCCTGCGGTCAGGGAGCATGGACGAGACGCGCACCTGAGAGGCCCGCGCCTACCCGTCCGTCGCCACGTTGAACTTCGGGAGCTGGCTGGCCGGGTACCACTTGACGTGCCCGTCCACGAACAGTACATTGCATCCGCCGTTGTGGGCCGGAGGCACCTGGTCGCTGACCACGTTGATGTCCATCATCAGCCACGTCTGCGAAGGGTTGGGCACCTGGTCCACGGTTCTCCCGCCGAGGGTGCTGTTGTAGACGTAGCAGATGCCGCGCTGCTGGATGGCCGAGGGCGCGGAGGGGCAGATGAACATCGACGCGGGCACCTCGCTGGCCATCACGCGCGCGAGATGGTAGGTCATGCGGTTGGGGTGGGGCGGATCGGGCGGGTAGAACCACGCGCGCGGCAGCGGCTCGTCCATCATGGTGCGCATCTGGATGGCGAGCCCGATCTGGTGCAGGTGCTGCTGGCAGGTGGTGCGGTGCGCCTGTTCGGTCACGTTGACGAAGGAGCCGCCGCCCAGGCTGGTGAGGATGCCGGTGACGGCCAGCACCTCGGCCGCCGTGAAGCCCCTGCGCCGTCCGCGTGATCTGAACATCGCGACCACCTCGCTGCGTCGGATAGCACACGATGAGACCAGCACCAGCATACGCCCCGCTCAGTGCCCTGTCAATCGCGATGCGCGGCGCCGCGCTCACGATTGCGCTCCTGGCGCTGATCGGCGCCGCAGCGCCCGTGCAGGCGGCGCGCACGGTGCTCACCACCGAGCCGCGCACCGACCTGCGCACCGGCCCCAGCGCCCAGCACAACCGCATCACCGTGCTGCCGCCCGGAATCCAGCTCTGGGCCGATGACCTCGTCGATGGCTTCTACCGCGTGCCGCTGGCGCCGACGCTGACCGCATGGGTGGCCGACGATCACGTGCGCCCGCTCGACCGCTCGACGCCCCGGCCACCGATCGTGACCGTGCGCGACATCTCCGTGCAGGGCATCGCTCCGGGCAGTGTGGCGACGATCCGCATGTCCCGCCCCGTGGCCTTTCGCGTGCGCCAGCAGGTGTCACCGCCGCGCCTGATCCTCGACCTCTTCGGCGTCGCGCTGGCGCGCTACGGTGTGCGCCAGCTCCCCTCCGATCGCTGCGTCTGGTCGATCACCGCCGATCAGGTGACCGACGGCTGGGCGCAACTGAGCTTCGACCTCACCTTCGCCCAGCAGCGCGGCTGGAGCGTCAGCCAGCGCGACGGGCAGTTCCAGCTCCTGGTGCGGCGGCCCTACGAGGGAGCGTCGCTGGCGAACAAGGTGATCGTGCTCGACCCCGGCCATGGCGGCGGCGACAGCGGCGCGGTGGGGCCGTCGGGGCTGCGCGAGAAGGACGTGAACCTGCGCATCGCCATGCAGCTTGCCGCCAACCTGCGCGAGCGCGGCGCGACCGTGCGCGTGCTCCGCGAGAGTGACCGGTCGGTCGGGCCGAGCGGCGTGGGCACGCGCGCTGAGCTGGAGGCGCGGCTGTCGGCGAGCGAGCAGCCCGACGCGGACTTCTTCCTGTCGATACACAACAACGCGGTCGGCTCAGGCAACGCGAGCAGCGCCTACGGGACCGAGACGTACTACTGGACGCCGATGAGCGCGCTGCCCGCGCGGCTGCTGCAGAACGCTCTGTGCGCGCGCCTGAACACGCGCAACCGCTTCATCTCCTGGCGCCCGTTCTACGTGCTGCGCTGGGGCGATGTGCCGCGCGTGCTGGTCGAGTGCGCCTACGTGAGCAACCCGACCGAGGAGCAGCGCCTGCGCAGCGACGCCTTCGTGACCGACGCGGCGGTGGCGCTCGCCGAGGGACTCGAGGAGTTCTTCCGGCGCGCCGCGGCATACTGAGGCCGGCGCGTGCGTAGCGTTCTGGGTGAGTGTGCGGTTGAGTCGCCCGGCGTAGCGGCTGCAGGGGGGAGGAGGTCGTTGGGCGCCCTCGGCACCTTCGGCTTCCCTGTGAATCGTGTCCCCCGCAGCCTTCGGCCGTCTTGCGCGGGGGGGTGGGCTCGTGTACACTGAAGCTGTTGCGCGATGATCGTCTCATGGGGTGACCTGCCGTGAAGCTGCGCGTGATGAACGGGGACATGGCCGGCTATGAGTTCGACCTCGACGGCGGCGTGATCACCGTGGGCCGCAAGGCCGAGAACGACGTGGTCCTGCCGCTGGACCCGCGCATCTCGCGCTTCCACGCCCAGCTCAGCGAGGGCCCCGAGGGCACCTGGCTGCTGGAGGACCTGGACAGCACCAACGGCACCTTCGTCGGCCGCCGACGCATCCACGCCCCCACGCCGCTGAGCCCCGGCGACACCTTCCGCACCGGACGTACCTGGCTGCGACTGGAGGCGCCGCCGCCCCCGGAGGCCGCGGCCGCCGAGGCGGTCGTCCTCTACGACGAGGACGCCGGCGTGCGCGCGGCCGACAGCATCGTGCTGTCGGTGCAGCCGGGCGTGCACACCGGGCGCGAACTCGACGCGGAGGAGCTGGCGCGGCGCCTGGAGGTGCTGCGCGACGTGGGCGCGGTGCTGGGCAGCACGCTCGATCGCGACGAGCTGCTGGGGGAGCTGCTGCGCTCGATCATGCGCGTGGTGCCGGCCGAGCGCGCCTTCCTGCTGCTGTGCGACGAGGAGAGCGGCGAGCTGGAGCCGCGCGCGGTGTGGCCGGTGGGGGACGGGCGCGAGGAGCTGGCGATCAGCCGCTCGATCATCGACCGCGCCATGGACGAGCATGCGACGCTGCTGCTGTCGGACGCCATGGCCGACGAGCGCTTCGGCGATATGGAGTCGGTGCGCGATCTGCAGATCCGTTCGGCCATCTGCGCGCCGTTGCTGCGCGCGGGCGAGGTGCTGGGTGTGATCTTCCTCGACACCACCGCGGCCACGCACGTCTTCGACCGCGGCGACGCCGAGATCGTCAGCTCGATCGCCTCGCAGGCGGCCGTCGCCATCGAGAACGCGCGCCTGTACACCGAACTCAAGGCCGCGTACGAGGACCTCAAGAACGCCCAGGAGCACATGGTGCGCACCGAGAAGCTGTCCACCATCGGCACGCTCTCGGCCACCATCGCCCACGACATGGCCAACGCGGTGTCGCCCATGGTCACGCTGGTGGACCTGGCCCTCGACCGGGGCAAGCTCGACGAGTTCACGCAGACCTCGCTCGAGCGCCAGCTCCAGCGGCTGCTGGCGCTGGTCGAGCGCCTCAAGTCGTTCTCGCGGCCCGAGCGCCTGGAGATGGAGCCCACCGACCTCAACGATGTGGTCGCCGGCGCGCTGTCGCTGATCCGCACCGAACTGCACCACGAGAGCGTGGCCATCGACCTGCAGCTCGCCGACGACCTGCCCACCGTCGAGGCCATCCCCACGCAGCTCGACCGCGTGATCCTGAACCTGTGCCTGAACGCCATCGAGGCGATGGAGGAGGAGCCGCGCACGCTGACCATCAAGACCGAGCTTGACGGTGATGAGGTGGCCATCTCGGTCGCCGACACCGGGCCGGGCATCCCGCCCGAGCTGCAGGCGCGGCTGTTCGAGCCGTTCTTCACCACGAAGGAGACGGGCACCGGGATGGGCCTGTTCTCATGCCGCCGCATCGTCGAGGACGAGCACGGCGGCACCATCGAGATCGACAGCCGCGTGGGGGAGGGCACCACGGTCACGGTGCGCCTGCCCGTGGCATCCTCCGAGGCCGCCGCCTCCGTCTGACGGCTCTGCCCGAAGATGGCACGGCAATGGCCCGGGGCGTCGCCCGGGCCGCACGGTCTGTGCGTAGCCACCTTGCCCTACTCCAGCACGCAGCCGCCCTCGCCGCCCTCGATGACCTCGCCGACGATCAGCGGTTCCTCGCCGGCGGTGCGCAGCATTTCCGTGGCGCGGTGCGTGTCGGCCTCGGCCACCACCAGCACCATGCCCAGCCCCAGGTTGAAGGTGCGGCGCATTTCGGCCTCGGCCACGTCGCCGATGCGCTGGATCAGGTCGAAGATCGGCGGGCGCGGGAAGCTGCCCAGGTCCACGCGCGCGGTCAGACCGTGGGGGATGCCACGCGCGACATTGCCACCGATGCCTCCGCCGGTGATGTGCGTGACCGCGTGCGGAAGGACGCCGCTGCGCAGGAGCTTCACCAGCGAGCCGGCGTAGATGCGCGTGGGCTCGAGCAGCTCCTCGCCCAGAGTGCGGCCCAGCTCCTCGACCTCGGCGTCGAGCGCCAGGCCCGCGGTGTCGAGCAGCACGTAGCGCGCCAGCGAGTAGCCGTTACTGTGCAGGCCCGACGAGGGCAGGCCGATGAGCACATCGCCGGCCGCGACGCGAGAGCCGTCGATGACCCGGCTGCGCTCCACCACGCCCACCGCGAAGCCCACGAGGTCGTACTCGCCCTCGGCGTACAGGCCCGGCAACTCGGCGGTCTCCCCGCCCAGGAGCGCGCAGCCGGCGATGCGGCAGCCCGCCGCGACGCCCTCGACGATCTGCGCGACGACCTCGGGGATGAGCCTGCCGATGCCGATGTAGTCGAGGAACATGAGCGGCGCCGCGCCCTGGCAGATGACGTCATCGACGCACATGGCGACACAGTCGCGGCCGATGGTGTCGTGCCGATCGAGCGCGAAGGCGATCTTGAGCTTGGTGCCGACCGAGTCCGTGCCGCCCACCAGCACCGGGTCGGTCCAGCCGCCGCCGAGGCGGACCATGCCGCCGAAGTCGGCGAGGCCGCCGATGACGCCGGGAGTGTGGGTGGAGTGGACTGCGCGCTTCATCAGCTCGACCGCGCGCTCACCCGCGTCGATGTCCACCCCGGCGTCCCGGTAGGTCGGGCCCTGGTCCATCGCAATCCCTCCGTGCGGAGCGATCAACTTCCGGCCGGCGCCTCTTCGAGGTCGAACTTGGTTACGCGCAGGTGCTCGGGGACGATGATCGGGTAGCGGTTGTCGAAGCAGGCGGTGCAGAAGTTGGCGCGCGGCAGGCCGACCGCCTTGACGAGGTTGGGCAGGCTGAGGAACTCCAGTGAATCCGCGCCGATGTGCTCGCGGATCTTCTCCTTGGTCAGGCGCGCCGCGATCAGCTCCGAGCGCCCGGCGGAGGTGTCGATGCCGTAGAAGCAGGGGTACTTGATGGGCGGGCAGGAGATGCGCAGGTGAATCTCGCGCGCCCCGGCCTCGCGCAGCAGTTGGATCTCCGGCCCGGTCGTGGTGCCGCGCACGATGGAATCATCGACCACCACCACGCGCTTGCCGGCGATGGCCTCGCGCAGGGGGCTGAGCTTCATGCGCACCCCCAGCGAGCGCATGCGCTGGCTGGGCTTGATGAAGGTGCGGTGGATGTAGCGGTTCTTGATGAAGCCCTCGCCGAACGGGATGCCGGCGACCTCGGCGAAGCCGACGGCGTGGGGGATGCCGGTTTCCGGCACGCCCATGACCATGTCGGCCTCGACCGGCGCCTGTCGGGCGAGCATGTGGCCCATGCGCACGCGCGACTGGTAGATGGAGCGGCCGTAGATGTGGCTGTCGGGGCGCGCGAAGTAGATGAACTCGAAGATGCAGCAGGCCTTGCGCTCGGCCTGCATCACCTGGATCGACTGCATCTCGCCGCCGGCGAAGCTGACGATCTCGCCGGGCTCGACCTCGCGTACGTAGTCGGCGCCGATGACTGCCAGTGCGCAGGTCTCGGAGGCGATGACCCACTGCCCACCGTTGAGGCGGCCGACGCACAGCGGGCGCACGCCATGGGGGTCGCGCACCGCGAGCAGCCGGTCGGGGGTGATGATGCCCAGGGAGTAGGCGCCCTGCATCCTGTGCATGGCCTCCGCGACGGCGTCCTCGATGCGCGCCTCGGTGGAGCGGGCGATCAGGTGGGTGAGCACCTCCGTGTCGCTCGTGGCCGCGAACTGCACGCCCTGGGCCTCCAGCTCGTCGCGCAGCGCGCGCGCGTTGACGAGGTTGCCGTTGTGGCCGACCGCGATGGGGCCACTGCGATGCTCGGCCACGAAGGGCTGGGCGTTCTCGATGACGTTGGAGCCCATCGTGGAATAGCGCACGTGCCCCAGCGCGGTGTCGCCCTGCAGGCGCGCGAGGTCATCATCGTCGAAGACCTGGGTGGCGAGGCCCATGCCGGTGTGCACGTGGATGCCATCCGCGCCGCCCACCGCGATTCCGGCGCTCTCCTGCCCGCGGTGCTGCAGAGCGAAGAGCCCGAAGTAGCACAGGCGGGACAGGTCGTCGGTGCCCGGCGCCTGCACGCCGAAGACGCCGCAGGCGTCGCGCCAGGTGGTCTCGGCGTCGTGGCGGCAATGATGGCAGTCGTCGCAGCCCGGCGACCGGCTCATTGTGCCTCCTCGCGCACACGCTGGTCGGCGGCCTCAACCTGCGCACGGCTGTCGCTGCTCATGGCCTCGAGTCGCTGCGCCAGCGCGTCGTCCTGGAGGGCCAGGATGCGCGCGGCCAGCACGGCGGCGTTCTTCGCGCCGTCGATCCCCACCGTCGCCACCGGCACGCCCGAGGGCATCTGCACGATGGCGTAGAGCGCGTCCACGCCGCGCAGGGCGGTGGCGTCGATGGGCACGCCGATGACCGGCAGGTGCGTGTGCGCGGCCACCACGCCGGGCAGCGCCGCGGCCGCGCCCGCGCCGGCGATAAGCACGCGCAGCCCCCGCCCTGCCGCCCCGCTCGCCCACGTGGCAATGGCCTCGGGCGTGCGGTGGGCCGACATAACGCGGACCTCGTGCGCGACACCCAGCTCGCTGAGCAGGTCGCTGCACTTGCGCATCACGTCGAGGTCGGATGCGCTGCCCATCACAACGCCCACCAGCGGGGCCTGTGGGTTCATGCCATCACTCGCTGTCGATCGCGCGCTCGGCGATGTCGGTGCGGAAGTACATGTCCTCGAACTCGATGCTGCCGACGGCGTTGTAGGCGCGGTCGCGGGCCTCGCGGCAGGTGGCGCCCAGGGCGGTGACGCCCAGCACGCGCCCGCCATCGGTGAGGAAGCGCCGGCCCACGCGCTTGGTGCCCGCGTGGAAGATCACCACGTGCTCGTCGGCGGTGGCGTCGCTGAGGCCCGTGATCTCCTTGCCCCTGTCGTAGCTGCCCGGATAGCCGCCGGAGGCGCACACCACGCACACCGCGCACTCGTCACGCCACCGCACGTCGATGCTGTCGAGGCGGCCTTCGGCGGTCGCCAGCAGGATCTCGACCAGGTCGCCGTCCAGGCGCGGCAGCACCACCTGGGTCTCGGGGTCGCCGAAGCGGCAGTTGTACTCCAGCAGCCGCGGCCCGTCCTCGGTCAGGATGATGCCCGCGTAGAGCGTGCCCGTGTAGGGGTTGCCCTCCCGGGCCATCTGCGCGATGGTTGGGCGGATCATCTTCTCGACCACGTGCTCGAAGATGTCAGGCGTGACCGCGGGCACCGGGCTGTAGCAGCCCATCCCGCCGGTGTTGGGTCCCTCGTCGCCATCGTAGATGCGCTTGTAGTCCTGCGAGGGCACCATCGGCACGACGGTTTCCCCGTCCGTGAAGACCTTGATCGAGCACTCCTGGCCCACCAGGCACTCCTCGATGACCACGCGCTCGCCCGCGCGCCCGAAGGCCTTCTCGACCATGCAGCGGTTGACGGCCTCGATCGCTTCCTCCACGGTCTCGGCGACGGTGACGCCCTTGCCTGCGGCCTCACCATCGGCCTTGACCACGATGGGCGCGCCCTGCTCGCGCACATAGCGCTGGGCCTCGGCGGCGGTGTCGAAGACCCGGAAGCGCTTGCCCGCGACGCCGGCCCGCTCGATCAGCTCATTGGTGAAGGACTTGCTGCCCTCGAGGCGGGCGGCGGCCGCGGTCGGCCCGTAGATGCGCAGGCCTCGGCTGCGGAAGTGATCGACGATGCCGATGATGAGTGGCCGCTCGGGCCCGACCACGGTCAGGTCGATCTGCTCCTGCTCCGCGAAGTCGCCCAGCGCCTCGAGGTCCTCCACGTCGATGGACACGCACTCCGCCACCCGCGAGATGCCGCCGTTGCCGGGCGCGCAGAACAGCGCATCGCACAGCGGGCTCTGCGCGATCTTCCACGTGAGGGCGTGCTCGCGTCCGCCGGAACCGACGACCAGTATCCTCATCAGTACTCCTCTGCGGTGCGGAAGGGGTCGATGTTATCAAAGATGCGCGAGTTCTGGTTGAAGGCGAGCTTGACCGTGCCCACCGGGCCGTTGCGATGCTTGGCGATGATCAGCTCGGCGATGTCGATCTCGTCGCCGCGGCCGTCGGTGGTACGCTTGACCTGCGCCTCCGCCTCGGCCTGGACCTCCTCGGCGGCCTTCTTGCGCTCGTAGTAGCTCTCGCGGTAGAGGAAGCAGACCACGTCGGCCTCGGCCTCGATTGAGCCCGACTCGGCCAGGTCGGAGAGGATCGGGCGCTTCTCCTCGCGCCGCTCGACATTGCGCGAAAGCTGCGAGCCAATGACCACGGGCACGTCCAGCTCGCGCGCCATGGCCTTGAGGGCGCGCGCGACCTCGCCGATCTCCTGGTGGCGATTCTCGATGTTGGTGCGCCCGGTGGTGGCGAGCTGCAGATAGTCCACGCAGATCATGCCGATGTCGTGCTGCGACTTCATCCGCCGCGCCTTGGAGCGCAGCTCCATGATGGAGATGGCCGGGGTGTCGTCGATGTATATGGGCGCGGTCACCAGGTCCTGCAACGCATGGCCGATGCGGTCCCAGTCATCGCCGCGCATCTTGCCCACACGCAGACGCCAGGAGTTGACCCGGGCGCGGCCGCAGAGCAGCATCTCGGCGAGCTGGCTGCTGGACATCTCGAGGCTGAACACGCCGACCGGCACGGCGGGCTTGTTGCGCAACGCCGCATGCATGGCCAGGTTGTTGATCATCAGCGACGTCTTGCCCGTGGAGGGACGCCCGGCGATGATGACGAGGCTCCCGTTCTGCAGGCCGGAGGTCATCTCGTCGAACTCCCGCAGGCCGGTGGCGATGCCGGTAATGAATCCGGGCTTGTGGAAGGCCTGGTCGAGGTGCTGAAAGGTCTCCTCGACCAGCGGGCCGATGTGCTCGTAGTCGCGGACGGCGCGCTGCTGGGCGATCTGGAAGATGCGCTGCTCGGACTCCGACAGCGCGGTCTGGACGTCGTCGGGGTTGTCGTAGGCGCAGGCCTGGATCTCGGCGCCGGCCTTGATGAGGCGGCGTAGCACGGCCTTCTCGTGAACGATGGTGGCGTAGCGGATGACGTGGGCGCTGGTGGGAAGCTCACCGATGAGCGCGGTGAGGTACTCGGCGCCGCCCACCGCAGCGAGCCTGCCGCGGCGACGCAGCTCTGCGCCCACGGTCACCAGGTCCACCGGGTTGCCGCCGTCCTCCACGACGCGGATCGCCGAGAATATCTCGCGGTGAGCCTCGCGATAGAAGTCGTCCTCGGCGACGATGGCCATGGCACGGCTGACCGCCTCGGGATCGATGAGCATAGCCCCGAGCGTCGCCTGCTCCGCCTCCAGGTCCTGAGGCGGCAGCCGGTCGGCAAGCCGGTCAAGCGTCCGGGTGGTGTTGTCGTCCGACATGAGCGCCTCCAGCCGCGGTGGTCATGCCCCGCCGGTACGCATGGCGCTACTGCTCCGTGTCCTCGTCTTCCTCGGCCGCTTCCTCTTCGGCGGCCTCCTCGTCGAGCCCCTCTTCGAGTGCCTCCTCGGCCCCGGCGGCCTCCTCTTCGGCGATGTACTCCTCGGCCGCCTCCTCGAGGATTTCCTCGACGGAGCGCTCCTCGCCGTCAAGTCCCACGACGCGCACGGGGAGCTGCGCCTCGACGTCCTTGTAGACCTTGGCGGTGATCAGATAGTCGCCCAGCTCGCGGATCGGCTCGGCGATGTCGATGTCACGCCGGTCGATGACCAGCGAGAGCTGCTCCTCGGCGGCCTCGGCGATCTGGCCCGTGGTGACCGTGCCATGCAGGCGGTCGCCCTCGCCCGCAGGCGCCTTGACGACGATGCGCTTGTCGCGCAGCTCATTGACGAGCTGCTGCGCGCGCTCGCGCTTCTGGTCGTCGCGGCGCTCGATGGCCTCGCGCCGGCTCTCAAGATCACGCAGCGCGCCGCGGGTGGCGATGACCGCCAGGCCGCGGGGCTCGAGGTAGTTGCGCAGGTAGCCGTCGGCGACGTCGATGACGTCGCCCTCATGACCGACGCGCGGCACGTCCGACAGCAGTATGACCTTCATGGATGTCCTCCCGATGCCAGGCCCGCGCCCGCGCTGGGCCGCGGTGGCCTGGCTTGAGTTCCCGCACGACTGACCGGAGGGCGTGGTGCCCCCGGCTCCCTTCTCAGAACTGCGACGTGTAGCGGAAGCCTACCAACGGATCGGCATCGTCGAAGGCGTCCTCGAGACCCAGCAGCAGACCGTACTCGCGCTGCACGCTCAGCCGCAGGCGCAGATCGAGGCGCAGGTCGTCGGGGTTGGAGAGTTCGCCCTCCAGCCCCATGTTGCTCCACTCGTTCCAGTCATAGCCCACGCCCAGGCTGCCCCCGAACAGCCCGGCGCGGACGACGTCATCGGCCCTGCGCTCGGAGTACTGCAGGTCCAGCGTGTCGCCATCACCGATGTCGCGCAGGCCGATGCGCCAGGCGGCCCGGCTCTCGGGCTCGGGGCGCAGATCGAAGGCGGCATCGGCGCGGAAGCCGCCATCGATCGCCTGCCGGAACTGCACGCGGGCGCGCGTATCGATGTCGGTCACGATCTCCTGGGTGCGCCGCACCGTCTCCATCGTGCTCTCGATGTTCGTCATGACGCGATCGGCGCGCTGCATGGTCTCGGTGCTGGTCTCGGCGGTGTCGCGCAGGCTGGCCACCGTGGCACGCAGGTCCTCGTTGATCTGCTCGTCGCCGAGCAGCGACTCGGCGTGGGCGGCAGCCTCACGCAGGCTCTCAGAGGCCGCGCGCGCGTTCTCCATGGTGGCGCGGATATCGGCGGAAAGCTGCTCGTCGCCCGCCAGCTCGGCCGCGCTCGCGGACATCTCGCGGATGTTCTCGCTGGCCTCCTGCAGGTTCGCCACCGCGCGCTCCACGTCCTCATCGATGGTCGATTCCTCGACGCGGGCGCGGGCGTTCTCGGCGATGGCGGCCAGGTCCTCGGAGGCCCGCACCAGGTTCTCGCCGGCGGCGGCCACCTGAGCCGGCACCGGGGTGATCGCCACCATGTCGTGCACGCGCTGGGTGGTGGTGGCGATGTCGTCGGAGGCCGCGATCAGGTTGTCCATGATGGCGGCCAGGCGCGCCTCGTTGGCGTGCCCCGCGCGCGCGAAGGTGTCCACCACTTCGACCGCCCGGGCGGACAAGGCCACGGCCCGCTCCGTGGCGGCGCGCAGGTTGCCGACCGTGCTCTTCAGGTCCTCCTGCATCTGCGCGTCGGCCAGCACTCCCTTGACCGACTCGATCGCGGTGCGCGCCGCCTCGAGCAGCAGTCGCGTCTCGTCCATGATGACCTCTGCCGTGCTCCCCGGGGCGCCCCCGACGACGTCGCCGTCGGTAAGGCGCGCGCGTTCGGGCCGCGCCCCCTCGGGCTGGGTGATGGCCAGATGCTTGTCACCCACGAGCGCGCCCTGCGTGATGGTGAAGCTGTCGGTGCTGTAGAGGATGGCGTTGGGGTCAAAGATGGTGCAGGTCACCGCCACGTCCTTGCCCGGGAACCGCGCATGCGGACTGATTTCGACCTGCTTCACGCGCCCGATGGGGTGGCCGCGCAGCCGTACGCTGTCACCCTTGCGCAGCCCGTGCACATTGGCGAACTGCACGACGATCTCCCACGCGCGCCACGCGCGGAGCGCGTCGCTGAGGAAGATCGCCACGCCCGCCGCCAGCAGAGCCACGACAATCACCAGCAAGCCCACTTTGGCCTCTGCCGACACCAGCGCTCACCTCGCGGGGCAGAATTCCGAGCCCGGCCCGCTCTCGATCCCGTGGACGAACCGGTGCACGATGGGTATCTCGCAGGCCCTCAGGTCCTCAGGCGTCCCGATCACCTGCACACGCCGGTCGTGGAGCATGAGCACCCGGTCGGCGATCGCCAGCAGGTGCTCGACGTCATGCGAGACGATCACCGCCGTCGAGCCCAGGTCGTCGCTCACCTTCTTGATCAGGCCGGTGATGTTGCACGCCATGACCGGATCGAGGCCGCTGCTGGGCTCGTCGTAGAGGACCAGCTCAGGTTGCTCCATGAGCGCGCGGGCGATCCCCACGCGCTTCTTCATGCCGCCGCTGAGGTCCGCGGGCATCCGATCCTCCTGGCCCTCCATCTCGACCAGATCGAGCAGCTCGTGGACGCGCGCGTCGATCTCCTCGCGCGGCACATCGCGGCGATTTCGCATGGCGAAGGCCACGTTCTCGGCCACGGTCATCGAGTCGAACAGGGCCGAGTACTGGAAGCACATGCCCATGGACTTGCGCACCTCGTTGAGTTCGAACTCATCGAGAGCGGTGATGTCGCGGTCCTTGAAGAAGATATGTCCACGAGTGGGGCGCTCCAGCCCGATGAGCAGGCGCAGCAGGGTGGTCTTGCCCGATCCCGACATACCCATGATGCCGAAGATCTCGCCCGGGAAGACGTCGAAGCTGATGCTGTCGAGTATCTGAGTGTCCGCAAGCGTGTGCGACACGTCACGCACGGAGAGCAGCGGGGACTGCTTGCCGCCGTCGTGATCGGGCGCGGTGACGGACGCCTCAGGCTGCGACTCGGAAGTCGCGTCGGCCCGGGCGGAGCGCTCGCCGACTGCCACGCTGTCGTCTGTGCCGGGCATTCTCTCAGCCTCTGCGGTCGTAGCTCATGGCAGGAGCAGGACGGTGAGCACCAGGTTGGCCGCGTAGATGAGCATGATGCAGTAGACCACGGCGCGGGTGGTCGCGCGCCCCACTTCTTCGGATGCACGTCGGGTGTACAGGCCCTGGTGGCAGCCGACGATGGCGATGATGATGCCGAAGAAGACCCCCTTGATGACGCCGGCGGCGACGGTCCACTCCTCCAGGTTCCCGGGGATGCTGCCGAAATACTGGCTGGCGGTCATCCCGGTGGTCGCGTTGGTCATGATGTAGCCGCCGGAAACGCCGATGATGTCGGCGATCAGCGCGAGCATCGGGACGGTGATCAGAGCCGCCAGGTAGCGCGGCACTACCAGGTACTGCACCGGGTCGGTTGCCATGGTGCGCAGGGCGTCGATCTGCTCGGTCACCTTCATCGTGCCCAGCTCGGCCGCCATGGCCGAGCCGGCGCGCGCCGCCACCACGATAGCGGTAAGAGCCGGCCCCAGCTCACGCGCCATGGTCTCCGCCACCGCCCAGCCCACGTACTGCGACGCCCCCAGCGTCGCGGCCTGATCGGCTACGTGATAGGCGAACACCATGCCCGAGAACAGCATGGTCACGGCGACAATCGGCAGCGAGCTGACCCCGACGCTGGCCATCTGCACGACCGTCGGGTGCAGCTCGATGTTGCCCCGTGACACGTGCACGATGGTGCGCAGATGCAGCTCGGACGTTTCGCCGAAGAAAGCGAGGCCCCTGAGGACATAGCTGCCCAGGGCCGCGATGGCTGACAGCACGCTGGAGGCTCCGTGACCGGGCTGGTGCGCCTGAGCGCGTCGGTGCGCGCGAAGCATCGCTTCGCGCGCCGATTATACTCACACCGCGCGCGCCGAGTCAAGGAAGCCCTCCGCGGCCGATTCCGCGCTCGCCGCGCCCCGCGTGGAGGCCGGGCGGGGCCGGGCGAGGCCGCGCGGCACGCTCACGGCAGGCGCGGATCCGACGACATGACGGCCTCGTCGCCCGTTCGTTCCTGCCACTCGAACAGGCGCTCGTAGAGGTCGGCGACCAGCTCCTCGACCGCCGGGTCGCCCATCAAGTTGCGAGTCTCGCCCGGGTCCACGCTCAGGTTGTAAATTTCGTGCTCGCCGCGCGGGCTACAGGTGAACGTCCACCCGGTCGGGGTTACAATGGTGCGCACCGGTGCGGTCACGGCATCCCAGGCCCCCGCGTAGCTCGTCAGGTGTTCGAGGTGATGAGGGAGCGTGTGCTGGTCCGCCCGGATCACCCCGTTGTCCGGCCCGTTCCACTCGATGACCACATCGCCCGCCTCGGGCGCCCGTCCGTGGTGCAGCTCCGGTCGCCAGCTCCGGCCCTGCACATGGCCGGGTATGGTCTGCTCCAGCAGGTCGAGCAGCGTGGGTACCAGGTCCACCTGGCTCACCGGCGCCGCGATGCGCCCGTTCGCGCGCTCCAGCCAGGGGACGCGCAACAGCAGGGGCACGCGCGCCGCCTCTGTGTCCTGTGTGATGGACACCTCAGAGCAGGCCTTCGTCGCTCACCCTCGGGCTCCTGCCCCGCGCTGGAGGCCGGCGATGGCGGCAGGGCGAACCTGCCGCCGCCCGAGCACGCCGTGTGGAGGGATCGATCGATGCGTCGCATCCGCGCGAGCCGTCGGCAGAGAGGGGCGAAGACCATCATCGCGGTCGCGCTGGCCACGGTGTGCGCGCAGGCGACGTGGGGTCAGGCTACGGACGGCGTCCAGGTGCGGCCGTGGCTCGAGATCGAGGGCGAGGAGGCCGATGCATCCGCCGTCACGCTCGAGCGCACCGACGACGGCATCGTCGCGCGCTTCGAGGCGCCGGCCGACGGCACATATCGCGTGGGGATCGCGATCGCCGCCTCCACCATCACGCCCTTTGCGCCTGGCCTGCTGGAGTACTCAGCGGGGGATTTGCCGGAGCCGCTGGTCCTGCGCTACCCGTATGAGTGGACCTATGCGGGAGAGCGCAACGTCATGAACCTGCCGCGCCTTGCGGCGCCCATGGCACGCGCGGGCGGCGAGTGGTTCGCCGTGGACACGCATGAACTGTGGTCGCTGCGCCTGCAGGCGAGCGATGACGGGCGGGTCGAAGCCCTGTTTCTGGCGCACCGCTACCTGAACGACGGCGCGGATGCGGCGACCTCCGAGCTCGCGCTGAAGGCGGGCGAGACCGTCGAGCTGCGCGTGCGGATCGCCGGCGGCCCGGACGCCGCGCAGGCCCTTCGGCGCCATGGGCCGCGTCATCCGGTGCGAGGGACGATGACGCAGAGCGCCTACCGCGGCTGGACGGCCGTGCAGTACGGGCCGGCGCAGTACACCAACATCGCGGACGCGCTTGCCGGACACTACGACCAGGTGATCGTCCGCGAGGCCGGTACCCACGACTGGATCCCGCCCCTCTTTCACGAGCGCGGCCTGCAGGTGCTGGCGTACCAGTACCTCGGCGCCCTGCGCCGCTTCTCCGCGCAGGTGACCGACGACAGCGAGGCCGAGATCGGCATGGTCGGGTCCGGCGGCGGCCGATACACGGCGCCCAGGTCGCCCGACGGGCCGTGGCTGCTGGGCGACATCCGGCGGCCGGAGGTGCGCGCGCTGTTCGTCGGTCGCGCGGTGGCCGCCATCGAGGCGGGCTTCGACGGCCTGTTCCTCGACGGCACCAACTTCTTCGCCGATGACGCCGGCCGGCGCGGCGGCGATGTGCCCGGCGCCGAGCACTCCCTCGCCTGGGCGCACTGGATGCTGCTGAGCGAGATCCGCGATGCGGTTCACACGGCCGACCCCGAGGCCATCGTGGGCACGCTGGGCAACGACTACTACGACGCGCTGGCGGCGGCGGACTTCATCGTCAAGGAGCGGATGTATTTCGGCTGGGAGCCCTTCGGGCGAGAGCTGGCCGGCCGCGGCACGGTCGTGAGCGCGCAGTACGACACCGCCTTCGAGACCGGCGAGGCGCCTCTGGTAGCCACGCAGCTCGTCTACGGCGTGAAGGGTTTCAGCTCGATCGCGGTGCAGACCGCACGCCACTTCATCCGGCGGCCGACCGGCGCGTTCTACCTCGGGACCGGCGATCACTCGCCCGAGAATCTCGACCTCTGGCTCGACGTGATCGTGCGCCATGCCACCGAGGACCTCTGGGTGACCGCCATCGATCCCCCCGACTGTGCCCTGCACTTCGAGGGTCGCGACACCGTCCGGGCGGACGAGGACTGCCGGATCGAGCTGTCGCGCCCGGCGTGCGTGGCCGATGTGGAGGGCCGCTGCCTGGCGCACCAGGTGACCGCCGCCGACCTGTCGGGCGAGACGCGCTACCGACTGCTGCACGACTGTGCCCGGGAGTGAGATGCATGCGTGCCATCGCGCTGATGGCGATCATCGCTGCGCCGGCAGCGGCCGCGTGGGCCGACCTGCCCGCCGAGCCGCCGACCGCGGACGAGCACACCGTCCTGCTGTGGCACTTCGACGAGGGCGACGGCGAGGTGGCGACCGACGCGTCGGGCCACGGCCTTGATGGCGCCATCACCGGGGCGGGTTGGGTCGAGGGGCGCTTCGGTGGCGCGCTGGCCTGGGGCGAGGGCAACGGCAACGTGGCCGTGCAGGGAGACATGTCGGCCATCACCGACCAGTTCACGCTCGAGGCGTGGATCAGACTCGATGCCATGCCCACCGGCACGCCGCCGTTGTGGGCCGCCGACGTGGCCGGTCGCATCGGCTCCTTCGTCATCACCGTGCGCCCGCCCGGCGTCCTCTATGTGGGCGCGGGGGGGAACCACCTGACCGGCTCCACGGCCATCCCCGTCGGCGAGTGGACGCACGTGGCGCTCGCCTACGACGGCCCGGCCGGGAAGGTGGCCACCTTCGTCAACGGCGCGCTGGACCGGGAGTTCGACCTGCCGCCCGACCAGCCGCCGATCAGCTTCGTCGAGGGCCGGCCGTTCTTCGCGCGCAGCTACGTTGGCGGCGATGAGAAGCTCATCGGCGCCATCGACGAGGTGCGGGTGAGCGACATCGCGCGGCTGTTCGGCCACGAGTGGAGCGCGCACGCCTTCCTGCACGTGCTGCGCTACCGCCCGGAGCTGCTGGTGACGCAGAACGTCCCGCCCGGCATGGTCAACCCACCGGTAAGCTACCGCGTGCGCGTGACCGACCTCGCCGGCGACGACGTCGTCGCGGGTGAAGTGAGCGTCGCGAACGCCGGGGCGGGGCAGGGCATCGTCCCGGCCGACCTGGCGGCCGGCTCGTATCGCGCGACCGTGACCGCGGTGCTGGCCGACGGCGCGGAACAGGACATGGTCCGGCGCGAGTTCATGTTCACGCCGCCGGACGCCGCGGTCATGGAGATCGATCCCGACAACGTCTGCTGGCACCAGGGCGAGCGCCTGTTCCCGCTGATGGCCTACCACGTGCGTCAGGAGGACCTGGCCGAGGTGGCCTCGGCCGGCTTCACCATCGCCAACCCCTTTGCCGCCACCTTCTGGCCGGGCTACGAGCGCCCGAGCGAGGGCGTCGGCTTCATCGAGGCGGCCTGGGCGCAGGGGATGCTGGCCAGCGGTATCGGCGGGGGGCTGTACGCATCCGAACTCGGCGAGCGCATGCTCGCGCACTACCGCGGCCATCCCGGCGTCGCCTTCTGGTACATCGACGACGAGCCGCACGGGCCCGGTCGCCAGCCCGAAGACATGCTGGCCCGCTATGAGCTGGGCTCGCGCCTCGATCCGACCCACCCGAGCTTCCTGCTGCACAACCGCCCGCCGGAGTTCCAGCGCTACGCGCCCGCCTGCGATATCTTCGCCACCGACAGCTACCCGCTGCGCCGCGAGGGCGACACCAACATCATGCCGGTCGCGACCTGGACGCGGGCGGCGGTCGATGCCGTCGCCAACCGCAAGCCGGTCTGGATCGCCCTGCAGTGCTACACCACGCGCTCAACCGAGGAGTCCACCGCCGGTCGCGACCTGCTGCCCCGCCTGCCCACCATTGACGAATTGCGTTGCATGGGCTACCTGGCGCTGGCCGAGGGCGCGCGCGGGCTGCTCTTCTACGCCTTCGATGACACCTACTACAACCGCGGCGGCATCCGGGGCGTCAACCTGGCCGCCGAGTTCCCGGAGTTCTGGGCGGGCATGAAAGGCCTGATGGGCGAGCTGCGCGCGCACGAGGCCATCTGGACCGCGCCCTACGCGCAGATCGCCGCGCCCATTTGCAGCAATGACGCGATCGTGGTGAGCCGCTTCCCGCTCAGCGACGGCGAGGCGGCTTACGTCCTGGCGGTCAACCCCACGCGCGACGTGCAGGACGCGTGGCTCCAACTCGTGGGCTTCGAGGGCGTGAGCACGGTCGAGGACGTGCTCTCCGGGCGCCGCGTGGACATGCGCGACGGCCTGATCATGGACGAGCTGGGGCCGCTGCAGAGCGCGTGCTACCGCGTGCCCCGGCCCTAGCGACTAGCGCGGCGGCGTGATGTCGATCTGATGGTGTTGCAGGTCGGTGGTGGCGCGGTAGCCCAGGTGGCGCAACACGCTGCGCGCGGGCGTCCACAGGCTGCCGCCATCGCGATAGGCCGGTCGCGGCAGTGCGAGGAATACCACCGAGACGGTGTCGCCGCCCCACGGTTCGGCGACCTTAACGCTCTGCACGCCTTCGGTGAAGGTCAGCGCCGTGCCGTCGTCGAGCACCAGCTCCGCGGCCCGACGCTCGGCATTCCAGCGTTTGTCCGCGGCGAGCATCTCGGCGAGGTCGGCGACCGCCATGTCGAAGTCGCCCACGCCGTAGGGGCGCACCAGCCAATCGCGCTCGGCGCAGTGCGCGCGCCAGCCCGGCCAGAACCAGAAGATGATGTCGTAGTCGGGCTGGATGTCGGTCGCCATGCAGCTTGCCCGGCGACCGTCCTCGGAGAGCCGGAAGCGCCATGGCCCGGTGCGCGTGGCCCGGGCGGTCCACTCCCACTCCGGCGTCCAGCGCAGCGTGATCTGCACCTCTCCGATCGGCCCGTGCCAGGAGTTGCCGGTGGTGACCGCATACCGGAAGTAGCGATCACCCAGGCGGTCGAAGGCGATCGGCTGGGTGTACTCCACGCGCACGGCGCGGGTCTGCCCGGCGGCGAAGGGCACGCGCCGGATGTACCAGCTCGTCTGCGGCAGGTAGGTGTTAGGCATGTAGCCGGGGCGCAGATCGGTGCTGACCTCCTGACCGTCAACCCACATGCGCAGGTCCTCGACGCGGGGCGAGAAGCCGATCTCCTGGACCTCGCCGTAGGCGCCCGAGGCCGGAAAGCCCATGAGCACGGAGGTCGCGCCGCCCTGGTTGCGCAGCAGGAATTCGCAGCGGACGAGGCTGTCGTCGGGGTAGATATCGGCGTTGACGATGCACCGGTCCATGCTGATGGCGGGGTGCTCGTACACAGGGGCCACCGCGCCGCCCTGCACGGTGAGCGCGGCCTCGTCGGCGCCGACCATACAGCAGAGGGCCGTCGCCGCCACGACCATGGCCGCCGTCGTCGGTCTGAGGCGTGTGCGCATCACGGCAGACGCCTCCTCGCGCGTCGCATCTTCGTCCAGCCCTGCGTGCGTTCTTCCGCATCCCCCGCTGGTGTCGGTCCCTGATCACCCGCCGACGCTCAGACGCACCTACCAGGTCGCGGCCTGACCGTGCTCCGGTCTCCCCGTACCCACGCATGCGGCCGTACAGAGCGTCTCACCCCGCCAGCGCCTCGGCCAGCTCACGCGCTGCCTCGCGCAGATCCGGGAGGACGCTCGCGGACGGGGTCAGCGCGTCGGTCAGCGCCACCAGCGCCGCAGCCTCCCCCACGGCCAGCACGATCACGTGCCGCCCGGGGCCGCGCACGGTCGCCTCGCGCGGCTCACCGCCGGCCAGCCCGCGCGCGACCGCCTCGCTCGAGGCCAGCAGGTCGGCGCCCAGCGCCGCCAGCACGTCCGCGTCGCCGCCGTCATCGACGGCCGCCGCCAGCAGCAGTCCGCTGCGCGTGGTCAGCGTCACGCCCTTCAGGTCCGGCAGCGCGGCCCGCAGCCGCATCAGCCGGGCATCGAGGTCCGCGCTCTCCTGTGCCGGGTCGGCCACCGGCATCAGTCCTCCAGGGGCAGGTCAATCACCGCGCCGCCTTCGGCCGCGGAGCGGTCCATCGCCAGGCACACCTCGTGGGTGTTGATCGCGTCGGCGACATCCACGTAGCTATCCTCGCCCGACTCGATGCAGTCAAGGAAGTGGGAGATCTCGCCACGGAACGGGTGGTGCGAGACGTCGCCGGAGTCAGGCAGCACCGCCGGGATCTCCGCCCAGCCGGACTGCTCGGGGAAGAGCACCTTCGAGTAGACGCGGTTGTCGCGGATCGAGCCTTGGTCGCCCATCAGGTCGATATTGAACTGATAGGGCAGGATGCAGTCCACCGAGGAGGAGAGCTTGCCGATCGCGCCGGACGCGAACTTGACCGTGCCGACGACGGTCGCCGGGTACTCGTAACGCTCGTCCCACCCGCCGGCGTAGGCGCCCGCCACCTGCACGATGTCCGAGCCTGTCAGCCAGCGAATGGCATCGACGGCATGGCAGCCGCCGAAGAGGAAGCTCGAGCCGCCGGAGGCCCTGGTGCGCGCCCACTCCCAGCCGGTGTACCAGTCGCTGACCCCGTGCCAGTAGTCCCCCTCGGCGTAGAAGATCCTGCCGATCGCGCCCTCGCGCACCAGCCGCGCGGTGTTCATCAGCGATGGGTTCCAGCGCAGGCAGAAGCTCACTACGGTGCGCACGCCCGACTCGGCGACGGCGTCGCGGAGCTGGTGCAGGCCCGTGAGGTCGATGGCGATGGGCTTCTCCATGATGAAGTGTCTGCCCGCCGCACACGCCTTCAGGCCGTGCTCGACGTGCACGTGATTGGGGCCGGTGATGGACAGCGCGTCCACGCGCTCATCGGCGAGCAACGCGTCGATGTCGGTGTAGATCGCGACATCGGTGAGCCCGGCCTTCTCGGCGGCGGCGCGGGCGCTCGCCTCACGCCGGCTGCCGATGGCGACCACCTCCGCGCGCGGGTCGGCGAGGTAGGCGTTGATGTGCTCGTCGGCCACCCATCCGGCGCCGAATATCGCGCAACCGATCTTCTCGTGGGCCATCGCCGTGCACCTCCGTGATTGCCTGCGCCGACGTCGGCATGCCTGCACCGGACCCGACGGCGTGTGTTGTGGCGTGCGGACAGCTTCGGCGCAACGGCGGAGAATCCTTCACGGGTGCGAGGGGGGCAGGCGTACGAGATAACTCCCCTTGTCCGGCAGTGGGCGCTGCCGGTGGTGGGGCGCGGCCGGTTGCGGATCGGCGCTCAGCGGCGCAGCAGCACGTCGAGCCAACTGCGCTTGCGCGCCGGTCTCCTGGGCACCGACGATGGCCGAGCCATCACGGGCTCCCGGGGCTTGTCCGCCACCGCGGGCGCGGACGGAGCCAGGCCGGCGATGCGGTGGTTCGCCTCCGGATCGTCGGTCGAGTGCTCGCAGATGACCTCCGGGTCCCCAGACATCGCGCCGTAGGTATCGATGTCCTCCTGAGTGACCCGGACGTTGCCGATGCCGCGCACGAAGACCACGCGCGGCGAGGTCGGCGGCCCGAACTGCGTCCAACGCGCCTTCAGCATGCTCCTACCTCCTGGTGTGGCGATGTCCGACCGGGCCGACCTGTGATAGCGCCGGGGGAAGGAGGCGAGCGACCTGCATGCGACACGAGTTGTTCATCGTCAGTAAGACATTTCGCCGTGGAGCAGCGCAGCTCCTGCCGCCATTGTATCACATTAAGGCGCGATTCACTCCACCGTGTAACTTTCCAGCACCAGCGTTGACGTCACCGTCTCGTCCTCGAGTGTTTCGTCACGCACCAGGCCCACCCCGCGCGCATACCAGCTTCGCACGGTGACGTGCACCGTGCCCTGGCCGGGCTCCACCTCGGTGTCATACTCCTGCTCGACGCGCACGCAGGTGAAGGTGCCGGCGGGCACGGTGACGCGTTCGGCCGTCGCCACGGTCGTGTAGGTCACCTCAGCGGAGGTGGGGTCGCTCCACGTCTCGCCGGCGGTGGGCGGCAGCATCAGGATGGGCAGGTCGTAGCCCGGGTCGCCCACGCGCGCGTAGATGGCTGCCCCTGTCTCCCGCCTGAACTGTTGCCAGGAGCGCTCGGGCCAGGGATCCACGGCGCCACGCACCGACAGCACCGAGGCGTACTGCGTGCCCTGCAGGTCGGCGACGCCCACCACGGTCTCGGTGTAGGGGAAGTCGGTGCCGCCCGGGATCTGCGCCGGCACCAGGCCGGGGCCCAGCGTCAGTGTGTAGCTCCACGTGCTGCCCAGCGTGAGCGGCAGGTAGCTGTTGGAGCCACCATCACCGCCGCCCCCTCCGCCGCAGCCGCCGGCGAGCACCAGGGCGGTGCCCAGGGCGATGGTCACGACAATGGCGTTGCTGCGCATTCGCGTCATCCCATCTGCGTTGCTGGTATGCATGAAGCGCTCTGGCAGTTAGACCGAACGGGCGACGCGGATGTTCCCGCACGTGCTATTGCTCGACCATCGCCCGGCGCGCGTCGCCATCGGTCGGGACGTAGTGCCCGTACTCGCGCACCAGCCCGATCACATCCAGCACCGGGCTCTCCAGCGGCCGGCTCTCGCGTCCGGCGATGCGCAGAACCTTGCGCCCGGCGGGCAGCTCCAGTGCGATCGGGCCCTCCCACAGCCACTCGTGGTAGGTGCCGATGCGGTTGCCCAGCCGGACGGGCTCATCGGGGCGGTCCGGGTCCCACAGGAAGAAGCTGTTCGAGTTCGTGTCCACGTAGCGGGCGCGGATCCACAGGTACCAGCGGCCCGCCTCGGGCACATCGAACTCGTACTCGGCCCAGGTGTCGAGGCCGGTATCCGGGTTGAAGCCGCCCGACGGCACCAGCGCGCCGCCCATGGCCCCGTCGAAGGTCAGGCCCGCCTCGGCCGCGGTGGTGAAGCTGCCCTCCATGCGGGCGGGCTGCCCGGCATCAATGAACACCATGTCGGGCTTGATCTCTTCGTCGCGGGCGCGGCGCAGCGCCATGCGGATCTCGCCCGTGGGGATGCCGGTGCAGTGCATAAGTACGCGCGTGGTGACCGGTACCACGACGCGCGCGCCCGGCAGCACCTCGACCTCATGCGGATCGCCCTTGTAGTCGGTGAATTCGAGCCTGCGCGGGTCCAGCGAGAACTCCAGCGTCGCGGGCAGGTCCACCGGGTCGAGAGCGATGGTGGTCACGCCGTCGATGGCCTGCGCGATCATTGCGCGGACCAGGTGGCTGGTGCCCCCCACGTAGGGCATCTCACGCGCGGGAACGATCTGCGGCTCGGCGTCCTCCCGCTCGATGAGCATGAAGTCCCGGCGGGGCTCGCGCAGGCGCTCCTTGATCTCCTCGCCGAACGTCCCGGCGAACTTGTGATGCTCGTAGCGGCTCATAACGTAGAGCATCGCGTCGAGGGTCGGGATGTCGGCCATGCGGCCCACGCTGGTGAGGATCGAGTAGGCGGAGTCGGTCGCCAGCGCCCGGGCGCACAGGTACTCGACATCGTCGATCTGCGTGCCGCGCACGTGCTCTGAAGGTGGGCGCAGGGGGAACCAGCCCAGGTCGGCGACGGCCAGCATGTTCTGCGCCCGAGGCCACGAGCGCGCGACCGCGTCGTCGATCTCGTCCTTGTAGCTCATCGACACCCAGAAGTAGTCGCGCTGGCCGGTGCGGGTGGTCAGGTGCCACGAGAACGGGCTGCCCGCCGCCATCTGCACGATCGCCGGCTCGCGGTCGAGCTTCTCGATGACCGCCATCTGAGCGTTGGAGGTGGTGAACCAGCGTGGGTTGTGCACGTCCTCAGCGCCGTCGAAGTAGATCCAGTCGAAGTCGGCGGCGTTGTAGGTGCGGGCGATGTCGGCGGCGTGCAGGTCGAGCAGGTCGGTGGTCTGGTCGATGATGAAGATGCCGCGCGACTCGTCGGTGAGCACGTGCGCGACCTCGGCGCCGGCCTCGTGCGCCGCGGCAGTGGTCCCGTAGGCGCCGCGCGTCAGGCCGGTGAAGCCGAAGGGCGCATCCAGTGACAGCTCGGTGTAGGTCATCAGCTCGCCGTCGATGCGGATGTCGCGCGTGCCGGTGGTCACCGGCCAGTCGGTGGGCGGCTCGGTGGTCATCAGGCTATCATCGTCGGCGTCCACCGGTTCGGCGAGGGTCAGCGAGGTGTCTTCCCAGAACTGGTCCACGACGCCCGCGTCGACCCACGCATTGGACTTAGGCACCTTGGACGAGAACATGTGCGCGCCCACCAGCAGCCCGGCGTCGTGCGCGCGCTCGACCATCTCGTGGAGCTGCGCCGCGCCGCCGGGCCACAGGTTCTCGGGAACCGCGTAGTGCCGCCCGAAGTGTCCCCAGGTGCCGTGCAGCAGCAGGATCGAGCCGAAGCCACCGGCCTGCGCCCACTCGATCACCCGGTCGGCGTTGTCGGCCGAGACGCCGCTGATCATCAGGTAGGTGCCGCGCGCGGCGTCCGAGCGCTTGGCGCGCATGCCCAGCGGGATGCCGAACAGCTCCTCGGCCTGCTGCATGCGGTCCGCGATGTCGTCGGCTGAGCCGGCCATCAGTGCCATGCGCACCGGCCCGAGCGAGACCTCGCGCGCGACGCTGGCGATCAGCCGGCCGGAGCCCCCGTGGATCCAGCACTCCTGCTCCTCCGGGATCATCGCCACGGCTCCGCCCTCGGGCGTCTGCATCGCATGGTACTGCGCCAGGACGCCTGCCCTTTCCGCGATGGGCAGTGACAGGAAGTCCACGCGCTCGGGGTCGCCGGTCACACTCTCGAGGGCGAGGATCACCAGCCCGTCCGCCTCGGCCCAGGACAGGCGTGCGCCGACGCCGCTGTCGCCGAAGACAAGCGTAGCTCCGGGCTCTTCCGCAACCACCGAGGTCGCGGTCACGGTCTCCTCGCCGACCTTGGCGAAGGCGATAGGCTGACCCGGCTGCCCCAGCTCGCCCTCAACGCCGGGGGCGGTGAGGGACATCAGCCGGGCGTCCTCGCCGATCTCCAGGCGCACGTAGTCGCTCTCGATGATGATGGGCTCGGCGGCTGCGGACATGGTGGCCACCACCAGCAGGGCACATGCATGGCGCACTGTGGCTCACTCCCACACACCGGCATGTCAGACGAACGGCATTTCGCCCCACGACGCGTCGTGGCCTCTCCTGCCAATGCATGTGTGCACTTGACGTCGCCCGCGTTCTCGCGCATTATCCACACGTACGCCCCTTCACATGCAGCGAGGTGAGGCCAACGATGGAGTTTTCGCACTACACTCACGAGCGGAACTGGGGCTGCCGCATCAGCGACGAGTTTACCTACCGCGGCATGAGGCTGCTGGTGATGGAGAACGAGCTGGTGCGCATCACCATCCTCCTCGACAAGGGCACCGACATCTACGAGTTCCTCCACAAGCCCTCCGACACCGACTTCATGTGGCGCACCCCCCGCGGCGTGCGCAACCCCGAGAAGGCCCTCGACATGATCGCGTCGGGTGTCGGGCCGTTCACCGATTTCTACGAGGGCGGCTGGCAGGAGTGTCTCCCCAACGGCGGGCGCGTGTGCACCTACAAGGGCGTCGAGATGGGCCTGCATGGCGAGGTCTGGGGCGTCCCCTGGCGCTGCCAGATCGTGCAGGACGAGGCCGAAGTCGTGTCTGCGAAGACGTGGGTGCGCACCAGCCGCACGCCCTTCCTGCTCGAGAAGACCTTCACGCTGCGCGCCGGCTCAGGCGTGCTGGAGATCGACGAGACGCTCACCAACGAGGGCCAGGAGCCGATGGACCTGATGTGGGGCCACCATCCGGCGCTGGGTCAGCGCTTCATCGAGCGCGACTGCCGCATCGACTGCGCCGCGCGCACCGTGGTGGTGGACCCGAACGTGGTCGATGAGTGCCGCTTCGATGCCAACCAGCGCTTCGAGTGGCCGGTCGGCATCGGCCGCGATGGCTCGCAGGTGGACGTCAGCGTGATCGAGGGGCCGGACTCGCGCATCAATGACATGCTCTATCTGACCGACCTTGAGGCCGGATGGTGGGCGGTCACCAGCCAGGAGAGCCGGATCGGCTTCGGCATCTCCTTCGACCTCGACACCTTCCGCCACATCTGGCTGTGGATGCCGCTGGGCGGCTCCTGGGGCGGCCCCAGCTTCGGGCGGCATTACACCATCGCGCTGGAGCCGTTCAGCAGCTACCCGGCGATCCTGAGCAACGCCATCGAGGCGGGAACACAGCTCGTGATGGAGCCGGGTGAGCAACGCAGCGCCTGGCTGCGTGCCGTGGCCTACGACGATATCGAGCGCGTGGCCGGGATCGACGACGGCGGCCGGGTGACGCCGGCGTGATCGATGCGCGCGACCGGCCCGACCGCCCGCGCCTGGCGTTGCATGTGTGCTGCGGGCCGTGCGCGAGCGCGGTCATCGAGCGTCTCGTGGAGGACTACGAGGTCATTACGGTCTGGTACAATCCAAACATTGACCCGGTCGAAGAGCACGACCTGCGGTTGGCGGGCATGCAACGCGTCGCGGGGCTGTCGGGCGTGCCGCTGGTGGAGCTGGAACATGACCCGGAGGCGTGGGCTCAGGCCTGCGCGGGGCTGATGGACGAGCCCGAGGGTGGGGCCCGGTGCAGCGTGTGTTTCCGCATGCGGCTGGCGCGGGTGGCACGGTGGGCGGAGGAGAGCGGCATCGGCGTCCTGACGACCACGCTGACGGTAAGCCCGCACAAGTCGGCCGAACGAATCAACGCGATTGGGCAGGAGGTCTGCCGCGACCATCGAATCGCGTTCATGGCGGAGAACTTCAAACGGCGCGACGGCTTCCGGCGGAGCGTCGAGCTGAGCCGGGCGTGGGGGATATACCGCCAGACCTGGTGCGGCTGCGCGCCGGCACGAGAGGGCGTCGGCCGCCGCCGGGGATGATCGACGCGCGCCTGCGGGGCGCGCGATGGCCCCGTGAGCGGGGGCGACAACACCACGGCACCATTGTGCCGCGCGAATGCAGCGGAGGTGGGGCAGACACGGACGCCCCGAGGGAGGCAGGCAGCATGCAACGTAACCTGGTAGCGACGGTCGTGATAGCCCTGTTCGCTCTCAGCGCCGGAGCGAGCTGGGCACAGATGGGCACTCCGAACCTGCCGTCGGCCACACCATGGCAGGGGGCTGATGCGTACAGGGCGGAGGGGCGGTTCTTCCAGGAGGATAATCAGACCTGGGGCGTGTTCTTCCGCGGAGCCAATGGCGAGCGCGCGGACGGGATGTTCGGCTACTTCGATTGGGAGACGACCGGCGAAGACCCGATCGGCGGCGCCGTCCGGCAGTCCGACTACGAAGCGGTCGTGATCGATCTCAAGTGGCTGCTCTACGAGGGCAGCCCGGCGGTCGCCGTCCGCGGCGGCGCCGACCTGCCGCTGGGCAACCCACGCGGCACCAACCTGAGCACGACATCCGCGGCGTTGGGCAGTGGACCGATCCCGGTTGTGTCGGTGCCCGTCGAGTTCGGCATCGTGGGCGACGCCACGGTCGTGGTCGAACCGAAGTACATCTGGTTCGATGATCCTCTGTCAGTGGTCGGCGGCGGGTCGGTCGAGGGTTGGGGCGAGGTGTTCATGCTCGGTGCGGGCGTGCGCTGGCCGATCAGTGAGCGCACCGACGTGGTCGCCGACGCCGCCTATCCGCTGTCGGGCACCAACAGCATCGACGAGGTCACCAACGAGGTGACCGAGGCGTTGGCCTGGTCGGCGGGCATCAGTCACATGATCGGCGGCTCTGGCGACTGGCAGATCGACCTGTTCGCAACCACGGCCGCGGGCCCGACCCCCGCGACCTCGTCCATCGCCACGCCCGACCAGTCGGTCGGGGGCGGCGTGTCCGTCAGTGGTACCTGGTAGCAGATCAAGCCCACCCAAGGAGGGAACACCATGAAGCAGATGATACGAAGCACGGCCGGGCTCGCGGCAGTCACCGTCCTTGCGGGCCTGGTCATGCTCGCCGGCTGCGACGGTGGCTTCGGCCCGACTCTCCCGTCCCCGGACGGGGACGTGCTCGTGGGGCAGTTGTGCGGCACCGTCATGACCGGCGATGAGGTGCCGATTCCCGACGCCTATGTCTACATCGGGGTGCAGCAGGGCAGCGAGGCGGTCGAGCGCATCGAGACCGACGAGAACGGGCGCTTCTGCATCTCCGATCTGGCGCCGGGCACCTACGCCATGACCGTCGCGGCTGATGGCTACGCCACCGAGTACCGCATCATCAGCGTGACCGGCGAGAACCAGACGGAGGACGTCGTGATGGACACGCCGACTCAGGGCAACCCCACGGACTGCCCGGTCATTACTGCGGCCGCCGGGACGGTCGATGACACCGCCGGCACGGTCCACATCACCGGGACGGTGACCAACACCGACGCCGACACCGTGGTCATCTTCCAGGATGGCAACCCGGCGCTGACCGGCCTCACCGACATGCAGCCCGATGCGGTCGTCCCCGGGCCGCGCGCCTTCGACTTCCTCGCCTTCCTGCACCCGGGGACGAACGTCTTCCGCGTGCTGGCGTCGAACGCGGCGTGCACGGTGATCAGCGACCCGATCAACGTCGAGTGGACGCCGCCACAGGGCTCCGACTTCTACTTCCGTGTGACCCTGAGCTGGGACACGTCCACCAGCGACCCCGACCTGCACGTCTGGTCGCCCGCGCCGGACAACGAACACTCCGCGTTCTGGAACATGGCGATCAACGCCGGACAGCTCGATGTTGATGACACCGAGGGCTTCGGCCCCGAGAACTTCACCAATGGCACACTCGTGCCCGGCCGCTTCCACGTCGCGATCAACAGCTATGATCTCGACGAGGAGAGCGTCTACCATGTGACCGTGCGCGTGGTGACCGGCGGTCTGGCGGCTAACTCGCTGGTGCGCACCTTCGGGCCGCACACCTTCACGACCGATGACAGCGAGACCTACCCCGTTCAGCCGCCGAGCTGGTGGCGGCCATTCGACATCGTGGTCAGCGCCGACGGCGCCGTCAGCGTGGTCACCCCCGACAACGCCACGTTGCCTGAGAACCCGTCCGGTACGCCCGCGCAGGCCGCGGCTGCCGACAGCGGCAAGTAGCGCGCAACCCCACCGACGCACCATGCGGGCCCGGCCATCCTGGCCGGGCCCGTTGCGTTGGCGCGCAGGTTTCCGCGGGCCCGCGCGTGAAATCGCGTAACGATCGCGCCACGCCGCCACACTTCAAAGATGACCCCAGACACCCTCGGTCACAGGGCGACTGCAGGGCAGTCGCAGTGAGGGCAGATGACTGACGCCCAGGTGGTGAGACAGGTGCTGGCAGGTAACGCGGATGCCTATGCGCTGCTCGTGCAGCGACACCAGCGCACCGCGGTGGCGGCGGCCCACCATCTCACCGGCGACCGCGAGGCGGCGCGCGACATCGCCCAGGATGCGCTGGTGGACGCCTGGCGCGCGCTGGATACGCTGCGCGAGCCCGCGAAGTTCGCCGGCTGGCTGGTCGGCATCGTGCGCAACAAGTCCCGCGCCTTCCTGCGCGAGCGGCACACCGACACCGTCCCGCTCGACGACGCCCCCCTCCCCAGCATCGACCCGCCGCAACCGCAGGACGGGCCCACGCTGGAGCTGCTGCGCATGCTCCCGCTCAAGGACCGCGAGATGCTGGTGGCGCGCTACATCGGCGAGATGTCCTACGCCGAGATCGCGCGGGAGATGCACCTGACGGTCAACAACGTGCGCGTGCGCTGCTGCCGGGCGCGGCGGCGCCTGCGTGAGCTGATGGCCGAGGCCGGACAGGCAGGTGAGCGCTCATGACCGCCGCGCAGCCGTGCGAGAAGTGGATGGAGCGCGTGTCGGCGCATGCCGATTGCGAGTGCGGGCTGTTCGAGCGCATGCTGGTCCGGCTGCACCTGGGCCAGTGCCCGCGCTGCCGCGAGTGGCTGGAGCAGGTGCGCGCCGACGAGCGGGCCTTCCGCGCCGCCTACCTGGGCGATGACGACGCCGAGGACCTGACCGACGCCGTGATGAGGCGCGTGGCGCGGGAGTCGCAGGCCGAGGAGCGCAGCGCAAAGCGGCGGGTGAGCGGTGGGCAGCGGCTCATCGAGGTCATGGTGGCGTTCGGGATGCTGGCAGTGCTGGCGGCCATCCTGTTCCCGGTGTTCGCCCGATCCCGCGAGAAGGCGCGCACCTCCTCATGCAGCAGCAACATGAAGCAGCTCGCGGTCGGCATCCAAATGTTCGCGCAGGACCATGACGGCCGGCTGCCCGGCGCCGTGACCTGGCACGACGATATCCTCCCGTATGTGCAGAACGAGGAGATCCTCCACTGTCCGGCGCAGATGCCGGACGACAGCCCGGACTACGCCATCAACCCGCTGGTGGCGGGGCGCGACCTGAGTGATATTGACGATCCCGAAGGCACCGTGCTGCTCTACGAGGTCGGTCCCACGGGGCAGCCGGTCTTCCCACACAACGATGGCGCGAACTACGCCTTCGTGGACGGCCACGTTGAGTGGCTCAGCAAGCGCGATGCGCCCGAGGACCTGCAGGCCACCGGCTTCGCGCCGCCGACGCAGAGCTACGGCATTGCCGAGCGCCTGAAGCTGGCCTACACCGCCTCGATCGAGCTGATCGTCGATAACCTCTACGCGGCGGTGCTGCAGGCTGAGACGGCAGTCCACGAGTACGGCGGCTTTATCCTCAGCTCGCGGCT
>JALGVA010000287.1 GCA_029820295.1 Candidatus Zipacnadia bacterium | reverse complement strand
TCGGCGCGGCTCCAGACCTCCTCATCGAGGCGCCCGTCGATGGTCGGCGGCTCTTCCGCGCGGGTGGCCTGGTACTCCCGCTTCGTGATGAAGTCGGCGAACCACTTCGGCATCGCGTACGCTGCGGCCAGCTCATCGCGCCGCGCCAGGAACTCGTCGAGCCGCTCGCGCAGCACGTCCCCGGTCAGCGCCAGCAGGTAGCCCTTGGCGACCGTGAGCCGCGAGCTGGCCTGCGCGATGGGCAGGTCGGCGGTCCGCTGCCTGACGCGCTCGATCTCCGCCCCCCAGGCGTCGATATTCGCGCGCAGATCGGCCAGCAACTGCGCCTCGGCCTCCGTGTCGCCTGAGACCACCGCCTCCTCCAGCAGCGCGCGCTGATGCTTGAAACCCGCCAGCGCCCGTGCGGCCACCACGAAGCGATAGTAGTCGGTCAGGTCGCCGAACCAGAGGGGCTTCGGCTCGATCTCGCCCGCGAGGATGTGGTCGAAGAGCGCGTCCAGGGACGCCGCGCACTCGCTCGCGGTCTCGAACTGCTCGCCCAGGACGGCGGTCACGTCGGCGATGCCCGCGCGGTCGGCGACCTCCTGCGTGTTGAAGATCAGCTCGGGCGACAGGTTGCGCGTGAGCAGCGGCAGCATGTAGGGCGCGACGTCCTCGCCCCACAGGTCCGCCGACACGCGCAGCGCCCACTTCTCGGCGACCTCGCGCGGCTGCTGGGTCTGGCGCCAGTCGTGCCAGGCCGCACTATCGAAGGGGGCGGGATCGGCCGCCGCCGAGTTCCACGCCGCCTGGGCCGCATACAGCCGCAGGGGCTCGCGGAAGCCCCAGCCCGGGATCGAGCCGTAGAGGATGTCGTCATAGCCGGGGTAGACGAAGGTGCCGGTCCAGCGCGGCGAGGTCGCGAACCACGGCTGCACCGACCGGTAGCGCATGTACTCGAAGTAGGTGTAGAAGGGCTTGGGGTCCCAGACCTCGCGGAACAGGTCCACGCGGTCGCGCTCGTTCTCGCGGATGCAGATGTGCCAGTCATCGGGCACCAGCGAGTTGAGCCGCTCGAGCATGGCGCGATTGCGCTGCGCGTAGCGCTCGGCGATCGCGCGCACCCCCGGCACGTCGCCCATCTCGGAGCGCAGCGCCGCCTCGATGGCGTCGGGGTCGATGTGGTTCGGGCTGTAAGGGTAGACCACCGCGCTGAAGATCGCGTCGGGCACGGCCGCGCGGATGGCGTCGTAGTAGATGCCGAAGACCACCGCGTCGGCCCTGGCATGGTCGTCGCCGTAGGTCTCGCGGCACAGCGGGCAGCGCTGGTCCCACAGCGCCGGATCGCGCCAGCCGCCGCCGTCCACGTCGTGCAGGTAGAGCGCGTCGATGCCGCAGTCGCGCATCACGTCGGCGATGGCCTGCGCCTTGGCGCGATGGTACTGCAGCCGCGACCAGCAGAAGTAGCGATGGTGCGACGCGTGATAGGCCACATCGGCGAAGTCGGGGTTGTCCCGGTCGCGCGGATAGGTGCCGATGGCGAGGTTGGCGCGCAGTTCCGCGGTGATCCCGCGGGCACGGGCGTAGTCGGTCACGCGCCGCAGGACCTGCCGCTCGAAGTCGCTCACCACGCTGTAGTCCTGCTCGGTGGGCATCAGCGGGACCATCATGTTGATCTTGTGACGCAGCAGCCAGTCCACATACTGCTGCATCAGCTCGACGTGGCGCTCGCCGTAGTCGCGAGCTTTGTCGAGGTCGCCGGCGCGGGCGGCCTGGCGCATCGGGTAGTAGAAGTCACGCAACGGCTCCATGAACGAATCCCCGAGGTCGCGGAGGCGGAAATCCGGCCAGTCACGGACCTTCGCCGCCCGGATGACCACCTGCCCGTCCTCGACGTCCAGCATCTCACGGAAGGTCACCGCGGCGTAGAGCATCCCCTGCGCGTCCGAGCCGGCGAGGACGAAGTCCGGCGCGGCGCCACGCTCGTCGGGCGAGCGGATCACGTAGCCCTGCGGGCCCGGGTCTTCGGCGGAGATGCCCAGCTCCTCGGCGCCCGGCCACGGCCACTCGGCGGGCAGGTCGGCGGTCCCCAGCATGATCCACGGGATGCCGGCGCCGCGCAGGTTGCCGTCGGGCATCGGGTGCGTGACCGCGAGCGGCTCGCCGCCCAGCTCCACGATGCGCGCGTTGATCTCATCGGCGGCGATCTGCGCCCTGGGGTCGTCGGAGCACAGCACGATGCGCCCGCCGGTGATCTGCGCGGTCCAGCCCAGCTCCTCGGCCTCCTGCGGCGACGGGATCATGGTCTCCAGCGAGGCGTGCGCGCAGGCGACAAGCGCCAGCGCGGCGATGACGAGGGCCGTCCGTCTCATGTTCACTACCCCCTTCGGGAGTCGATGCACAGAGAGGTTCCGCCTTGCGCTACGCGAATCCTCGGCTGACCAAGCCCGGGTTGAGAGGAGATCATCCACCATGTTCGGCCACCGACTGACGCTCATCTGCGCCGCCATCGCCGCAGCCATCTCCGGATGTGCCCAGCCCGCGCTCTACGACAGCTTCGAGGCCCCTGCGCTCGACGCGCGCTGGACCGTGGACAGCTCCGCCGAGGCCTCGGTGACCATTGATGTCCAGCGCCAGGTGCTGGTCCTGCAAACGCTCGACAACCGCTACAACCACGTGGAGACGCCGCTGCCGGAGG
>JALGVA010000286.1 GCA_029820295.1 Candidatus Zipacnadia bacterium | reverse complement strand
GCGCGTGGCGGGCACCGCCATCGACTGGGGCGCCATCAATCACGTGGGCGTGGCCATGATCGGCGACCGCAATGCAGCATCGGGGACGCTGCAGGTGGACAATCTGCGGGCGATTGCGGCGGACTGAGCGGACGGGCGCTCAGCCCTGATCGCTCTCCGGGCCGGTCGGCACGCTGAAGACGACGCGCGTGCCCTCGCCGGGCGTGCTGTCGATGGTCAGCGTCCCGCCGACCGATGCGGCGCGTTCGCGCATACTGATCAGGCCCACGCCGCCATCCTCGGTGGGCTCGGGCGGGATCGCCGACAGATCGCAGCCCACGCCGTCGTCGGTCACGACGCAGCGCAGCCCATCGGCGCCGAAGTCCAGCTCCACCAGGACGCTGGTGGCCTGCGCGTGCTTCTCGATGTTGGTGAGCGCCTCCTGGATGATGCGGAAGGCGGCCTGCTCGACGTCGGGCGGCAGCGTCACCGGCTTGCCGCGCACCTCCAGCGGGGCGGGCATCCCCGCGCGGTCGGCGAACATGGCGAGGTGGTCGCGCAGAGCCTCGACGAAGCCCTGCTTCTCCAGTGCGGGCGAGCGCAGCCTGCGCACCAGGTGGTGCAGCTCATCGGCCGCCTGGCGCACCACCACGCGCTGGTCCACGGCCATTGCGGCCGCGCGCGCAGGCTCTTTCTCGAGCAGACGCCGCGCCCACTCGAGGCGCAGCGCGACCACCACCAGGTAGTGCTGGATGCCATCGTGCATCTCCTGCGACAGCAGCCGTCGGTATTCGGCGAGACCGACCTGCTCGCGCAGGCGTGACATCTCCTCCACGTGCCGGACCTCGCGCAGCGTGAAGGCGGTGGCCAGGATGGTCACCACTGTGAGGATGAACAGGCGGCTGCCGAGCTTGTCGAGGTATTCCGCGGTGACCGGCTCCGGCCAGGTGGCGGCGATGTAGAGCACCCCGCTCACGATGCCGACCAGCGCGGTGCCGCGGGGGCGGCGCAGGATCGCGTAGGTGGCGATGGGCCAGAAGTAGACCAGCGCGGCCTCGCTGTTGGCGCCGCCGGTGAGTCGCACGACGCCGCTGATGATCAGCAGGTCGATGCCCACCCACAGCGGCTCCCACGACCTGGTGATCCGTTTCGACAGCACCAGCCACGCCCGCACCGCGATGTACATGAGCGCGAAGCCGATGAGGGCATGGAAGAGCTGCATACTGGACACGCGGTCGCGCACGTGGCTCAGCCGCACCCAGTAGAGGCTGTACAGGAGCATGGCGACGTAGAGGCCGAAGAAGACCGCGGCCCTCCCCCGGTCGGTGCCCATCCCGGCCACCTCCTCACGCCGTCGCGGTGCGGACCGCCACAAGGTTCGCGGTCACCACCAACTCCGCCTGCCCCGGTGGCGCGGCTACCCCCCGTAGACCTGCGCCGCCTCGAGGAAGGCGGCGATGTTGGCCCAGGGCACGTCAGGCCAGGGGACGTCGTAGGCGGGGCACAACACGAGGCCAGCGCGGCCCAGCGCCGCGATGCGCTCGTGCACCTCACGGCGGATGTCCTCGGGCGTGCCGTGGGCGAAGGTGGTCTGATGGCCCACGGTGCCCCAGAAGGCGATGCGCGTGCCGAAGCGGCGGCGGATGCGGGCGGCGTCCATGTGCTCGGGCTGCACGGGGTTGATGGCGTTGACGCCGATGTCGATCAGATCGCCGATGATGGGTTCGTACCAACCGTCGCTGTGGTAGACCACGCGCACGTCCGGCTTGATGGCGCGCGCGGCGGCGATGATCGAGGCCATGCGCGGCCCCAGGAACTCGCGCCAGTGGTCGGGGCCGAGGATCATGGTGCGGGGCATGCCCACGTCATCGCCCAGCGACAGCACGTCCACGCCCGCGCGCGCCAGCGCCTCGGCCTTGGCGCGGGCCAGCGCGGTGAGCCGGTCGAGCAGGAAGTGCGCCCAGTCGGGGCGCTCGATGAGGTCGAGCAGCAGGTTCTCGAGGCCGCGCAGTCGCCAGGCGGGCTCGAACAGCTCGCCGCCCAGGTGCGGCAGCGTGCCGCCTGCGGCCAGCCCCGCTGCGTGGACGTCGCGCACCTGCGCCGCCAGCGCTTCGATGTCGTGCTCCACGTCGGCATCGGGGAAGGGGAAGTCGCGCAGGTCGTCGAGCGAGCGCGCCCGGGCCAGCGGATTGCGCCGGCGCGCGTCCTCAGGGTGGTACTCCCAGCGCGCGTAGTTGGCCACCTGCTCGGGCGTGCCGACGGTGCCCAGGCGCGTGTCATAGCCGAACTGACGGATGAAGCGGCGCAGCTCCTCGACGGCCGACGCCTCGCCGAACTGCACGAACTGCACGTCCACCAGGTCGTCGCGGTACTCACCGGGCGGGGCGAGCCCGGCCAGGTCCACGCGGCCGAAGCCAAGCGCGCGGGGCACGCGGTCGGGCGTGCCGCCGTCCAACGCGGTTAGGATGCGCTCGCGCCCGGTCATGACCGCTCTCCACTCCGCGCGACCGTCTGCGGTCGTGCCGACCTGTTCGCCGCGTCCGCCACGCCACCTGCGCGGAGGAGGCGTGCCCGGAACCCCTTGCCACTTCCGGCGCGATCAGGTATAGTGCCGACGAGGGAACACACAGACGAGTTCCCCGCAGCACCGTTGGGCATGCTGTTCAGGACGCTCTGGCCTTGGCTCGGACGTACACTTCCCC